>JAGLTN010000025.1 GCA_023135255.1 Planctomycetota bacterium | reverse complement strand
AAGCTGAAACGCCTGCCACCTTTGACTACTTTAGAACAACGGAATATCTTAACGACCGTATCTTCAAAAGGTCTTTCTTCTTGTCCTGAAGTGTTAACTGGTTCTGCTGCCAATTTAATTCTCCAAACTTTATCGTATATAGTTTAAAAAGCTAATCCTGCTTTTCTTGCTGCCTCAGCAAGAGCCTTAACTCTACCATGATATTTATAACTGCCTCTGTCAAAACAGATGCATTTGATACCAACACTTATAGCCTCTTTCGCAATAGCTTCACCAACAACTGCTGCTGCTTTTTGGTTTCCACCATCAGCGACCTGATCTTTCAAAGCCTTTGAACCAGTGCTTGATGAAACAAGCGTAACACCTGCAACGTCGTCAATAATCTGAGCGGAAATATTTCTGTTTGAACGGAACACTGACAAACGAGGCCTGTCAGGGGTGCCGACCGCTTTTTTCCGAACATGATATCGGCGTCTTTTTACTGCTTTTTTATAACTGTCAGTTTTCATAACAAATCCTATTTTATATTACGCTGCACCTGAAGCGAATGCCTTACCAACTTTACGTCTTACATGTTCATCCGCATAACGAATACCCTTACCTTTGTATGGCTCCGGAGGTCTGATCTTACGAATATCAGCTGCAAACTGTCCAAGAACATCTTTACTGACTCCCAAAAGTGTAAACTTCGCGGGAACCTCATTACCTCTTGTTGCAGGGACATCAATTTTAACCTTAATACCTTTAGGCATTACCATTTCAACCGGATGACAAAAGCCTACCTGAAATACCAGTTTATTACCCTGCTCTTTGAGGTTATAACCAGTGCCGAAAATCTCCATCTTTCTTGTGAAGCCTTTGCTAACACCGGTAATTACGTTTGCAATCAATGCACGCATAGTACCATGCATCTTATTGGCAAATTTATCCTCAGGTGTTTCATTTAAAACAGATATAACCGAACCGGCAACAACTACCTTAACAACAGGGTTGCAGTCTACCTGCGATTCACCATTAGGACCTTTGGCCTTGAAAACAAGACCCTTCTGCTCAACTGTTACACCGGCAGGAATATCTATTGGTTTTTTTCCTATGCGACTCATTAGCTCACCGTACAAAGTATTTCGCCGCCAACTTTCTGCTGACGACAGTTATTATCACTCATTATACCCTTGCTGGTAGATATTATGGAAATACCCAATCCAGCCAAAACACGGGGCAACTCTTCAGATCCTGAGTAAATCCTTCTACCAGGCTTGCTGACTCTCTTTACTTCATCAATGACAGATTCGCCATTTGCATCATACTTAAGTTCGATTCTTAATATACCCTGGTTGCCGTCATCTATCCGGTCATAGCCCAGAATGTAACCTTCAATCTTAAGCACTTCCGCAATACCTGCACATATATTGGAAGCCCTGACATTTACTGTCTCTTTGCCAACTCTTGCGGCATTACGTACTCTTGTCAACATATCAGCGATAGGATCGCTCAAACTCATAACTAAACTCCACGTCAAATTAAAATTTGCGTTTTTTTATCAACTTACCAACTGGCCTTTTTAACACCAGGTATCTTACCTTCGTTAGCTAACTTTCTGAAACATATACGGCATATCTTGAACTTGCGGTAAACAGCTCTTGCACGACCACAAAGTTCACAACGTGTATACTGCCTTACACGATATTTCTGTTTCGCCCTAGCCTTATTTTCCAGTGCTGTGGTTGTCATTCAAACACTCCAAATTTATTACTGTCTTATTACAGATTACTTTTCCGGTTTATTTGCCTTTTTAAAAGGCATACCAAACAACTCAAGCATCTTCAGCGATTCAGTATCGGTTTTCGCCGAGGTAACAAACGTTACATTCATCCCCTGCTGAGCTTCTACTCTGGAAATATCTATTTCAGGGAAAACACCCTGTTCACTCAGACCCAACGAATAGTTGCCCCTGCCATCAAGGCCCTTACGATTCAGACCTCTAAAGTCCCTTACCTGAGGGATAGCAAGGCTGATAAGCCTGTCCATGAACTCATACATTCTGACTCCGCGAAGAGTAACTTTAAGACCAGTCTTGTCGCCTTGGCGAACCTTAAAGTTGGAAACACTCTTCTTGGCTTTACAGATAAGAGGTTTTTGACCTGCGATTATTGTCAAATCTTTGATCGCCATCCCAATATACTTCTTATCCTGGACAGCTTTGCCGACACCCATGGAAATCACGATCTTTTCCATTTTGGGTACTGCCATCGGGTTAGGGTAATTAAACTCTTTAATAAGCTGCCCAACAATTTGTGTCTTATATAAATCTCTTAGTCTTGCCATTATATACCTACTATTAAAAGTCTGTCGATTTCCAACCGACAAATAACTGTTTTATTTTTTCCCGGCCTTCGTAACAACACCTATTTCGCCGCCATCACAAGATACTCTTTTCTTACTGCCGTCATCTGCAACTTTATAACCAATCCTTTTGCCTCTTGAGCTTTTAGGACTAACTGGCAGAACATTGCTTATATGGATAGGCTGTTCAATATTAATCCTTCCGCCTTGCGGATTTTTCTGTGATGGTCGGACATGCTTCTTGACAATATTATGCCCCTGAACGATCACCCTGCTTTTACTGGGGATAACACGCAGTACTTTACCAGTAGCGCCTTTGTGGTCACCAGAAATTATCTCAACCATATCACCTTTTTTAACATGTAGGGCCATTTTTTTCTAACCGCCTATTTTATCTTTAACATTTACAATAATTAAACTACTTCGCTGGCCAGTGAGATTATCTTCATATAATTCTTCTCACGTAACTCACGGGCAACAGCACCAAAAATTCTTGTTCCAATCGGATTACTATCAGCATCGATCATAACTGCTGCATTGCTGTCAAAACGAACATAACTGCCGTCAGCACGCTTGACAGGTGTCTTAGTACGAATAATAACGCATTTATGGACTTTCTTATCATCCAGCTGACAGTTGGGCAACGATTTCTTTATTGCTACACAAATAACATCACCTATAGAGGCAACAGGTCTTGACGAACCCTTGCGTGTGCCGCTTCTGCCCAAAACTTTTATACACTGCGCCGACTTCACACCTGAATTGTCAGCTATATCTAACATACTTTCTTGCTGAATCACTTTTATTCTACCTTATATTTTAAGCCAAAGCTTATTTCTATCGTTAATCCTGCGTTAAACTCGAAACAACACCTACAAGACGCCAATTTTTGGACTTACTGATCGGCCTGCACTCTGATATCTCAACGAGATCCCCAACATTAGCCTTGTTGTGCTCATCATGCACACCAAGAGTGGTCTTTCGCCTTACATACTTACCATACCGAGGATGCTTAATCTTATAATTGATAGCGACCTTTATACTTTTGTCACCGGTTTTGCTGACTACCTCAGCAGTTATAGTTTTAATTTTTTTATCCTGCATATCTGATTTCCAATCATAAATGACGGCCTATAAGGGCCTGATCACTTTTTGTTTATCTCTAATTCACCTTCACGAATTACGGTCTTTAACCTGGCGATATCACGTTTAAGATTAGCCACAGCTTTTGTATTTTCTAATTTTTCTGTAACAGACTGCGATTTAAGCTCAAACAACTGCCTCTGCAATTCTTCAAGCTTTACAAAACGCTCATCTGTACTCATTTCACGGTAATTGTCAGCCTTCATACAACCTGTCCTTCTTACAAAGAATGTCTTCTCTTTACAAACCTGCATCTTATTGGCATCTTATGGGCAACCCTTATTAATGCCTGCTTAGCAATATCTTCCGGCACACCACCTATCTCAAACAAAATAGTTCCGGGCTTAACACACGCTGCCCAATATTCAGGCTCGCCTTTACCTTTACCCATTCTTGTTTCCAAAGGCTTGGAACTGACCGGCTTATCCGGAAAGACCCTAATGTACACTTTACCTTCACGGTGCAAAAAGTGGGTAGCCGCCACACGACCAGCCTCTATATGCCGTCCTGTTATCCAATGAGTATCCAGCGATTGCAAACCATACTCACCAAAGGCAACATAGTTATTACGCGTAGCGTTGCCCTTCATTTTGCCACGCTGGCTTTTTCGGTGCTTAACTCTTTTAGGCATCAAAGCCATTTTTTTATCCTTACAATAAAGTAAAACTCAAATTACAAAATAACTCACCAATCTAACAATTACTCAGTTTTAGCCTCTGGTGCAGGAGCTGGCGCAGCCTCTGCAGGTGCAGGTGCAGCCTTAGCTGTCGGACGTGCTCCACCCCTGTTAGAAGGCCTGAAACCTCCGCCGCCGCCACCTTTTCTCGGTGGTCTGCGTCTGCTTCTAAACTTGGCTTCAATCTTCTCGCCGAATTTACCTTTGTAAATCCAAACCTTAACACCGACAACACCATAAGTTGTCACAGCTTCAGCTAATGCGTAATCAACATTAGCATCAAGAGTATGCAGAGGAATACTTCCCAGCTTCTGGGTTTCAGTACGGGCCATTTCAGCCCCACCAAGTCTGCCGCTGCACATAATTTTAACACCCTTCGCCCCAGCCTGGACCGCATTTTCGCAATACTGTTTCATCGTTCTTCTGAAAGATGAACGCTTGCAAAGCTGCTCAGCTATCGCCTGACCTACAAGCACAGCACTTAGATCCGGCTCTTTTATCTCGATGACATTTACGTTAACCTTACGCGATGTCAGATCTTCAAGTTCTTCTCTGAGTTTATCGACTTCACCACCTCTGGGACCAATAACAATACCCGGACGAGCACTGTGCAAAGTAACTTTCACTTCATTGCGGGTGCGAACAATCTCAGTTTTGGCAACGGCGCCTCTCGGCATACTGCGGTTAAATTTCTTGTCGATAAAATCACGAATTTTCTGGTCTTCAACGAGGAACACGCCATAGTCAGCCTTTGAAGCGTACCAGGTACTTTGCCATCCAAGCGTTATGCCTGTTCTAAAACCAATTGGTGATACTTTTTGACCCATAATTTATTGCCTTATTTCTGTTAAATTACGCCTTCTTTCATTTACGCCTGAGTCACGGTTACGTGCACATGGCAAGCAGTCTTACGAATCGGATGAGCCCTGCCTCTGTCTTTGGCTATCCATCTTTTGGTGCCAATCCTGATACCGGCATCATCGACTCTTGCTTCGCTTATAAACAGGTTCTCAACATCAGCTTCCTGCCCGTCAGCATCAGCAACTGCACATTTCAAAACTTTATTGATTGTCTCCGCGGCACGCTTGTTTGTAAACTTAAGTACATCCATCGCATCCTGTACACTGCGACCTACGATCAATTGCGAAACAAGTCTGGCTTTCCTCGCTGAAAACGGAGCATATCTGCAGGAAGACTTCCAGGCAGAAATATCATTGACATCAACATATAACGCTGTTGCCAACTTGCGAATATCTTCTTTTCTTGGAAGAGGCTTAAAAAGCCCTTTTTTCCAATTCTCAACCGCAGATTTTGCCTGCTTTTCGCTAAGCCCGCCCCTTACAAGCTGACCAGCCAATTGATCGATACTTATATCGCGTTGCTCACAAAGTTCTTTTAATTTTTTAGCACTTAACATAGCCTATAACCTTTTTATTTCCTGCCGGAATGTCCTCTGAAAGTTCTCGTTAATGAAAACTCACCCAGCTTATGACCTACCATATCTTCGGTAACTAATACTTTATGAAACATTTTGCCATTATGGACCAGAAAAGTAAAACC
>JAGLTN010000249.1 GCA_023135255.1 Planctomycetota bacterium | reverse complement strand
CCTTACCATCTTTCGCCAAAGCTAAAAGCTGGGGAACTACTTGTTTTTGTTTTTTAGGCAAAGGGAAATATTTATTTACCAGTTTTGTAATGTTTGCCGGTTTTATCGAACGCTTTTTTTCGATCATTGATTTTAACCGGTCAATTATTGCCTGCTTTGAGATATCCGGTTTTTCGATAATATCAAGGGCTTGGCCGGATTTGTCCATTAATATTCTGCCGCCTGAGGAATTACCGACTTTTGTTCTTGGTATTGTTATCAGGGACATATCAGCATTTTGCTTTACATGACCTGCGATAAGTGCATTTATAACTTCAGATTCGATGTATTTATCACCCATGGTTACGAGGACATTATCCTCATAGTCCATACTCCGGAGCACTTCCGCGACTATCCTGGCGGCATGACCTGTGCCAAGCTGGGGCGACTGATTAACATACATAACATCCGGGTGATCTTTGGTTACAGTATCAAGAACGTGCTGCGCTTTTGAACCTACTATTAACATAAATCGCATGAAACCTGCCTGTTTGAAAGTAGCAATAGTACGGTTTATGGCTGGTATCGAGTCGATTTCAAAACAGACTTTAGCGTGGTCGCTGTTGCCCATTCTTGTACCTTTACCGGCAGCAAGAATGACTACTATAGTTTGCTGAGCAATAGTTTTACTTTCCTGCATTTTCTCTCCTGAAAAAAACAACTTTGATATTATAGCTTAAAACAGGTTGTTTTTCAACTATTAACCTACCCGCCTGTCAGGTGCGATTAGTATCTCATTGGATAGTATCATTACAGGAAAACAAAAGCATCCGACAAAAGATTATCTTATAATGGGTATGCTATTCGGGGCCATGAGATCTGTAGGGCTGGTCAGCGGGGTAGTCTCTTATAATTTCCTCATAATCATCGAGCCAATAAGCTTTTGGGTTTCTCTTGAATATGAAAAATCTCCCATTATTCTGATCTTTAGCTGCACGGTGGTATTTGAGATATGTAAATTTGTCTGTTACTGCTACGATCTCAATTTTGCCGGTAGAATGTGACATTACAAAACGTATCCTTTTTGCCAAACCAGAAACCTGGGCCTTGGCTTGTTCGATAATATCATACCCTTCTTCTATAGGTATCGCATATGCCTTATTTCCAATAGCCGGCCTGCATTGAAAGATGTAATATGGAACAACCCCTACAAAAGACAAATCAGCAAGAAGGGCTGCCAGGACTTTGGGTGTATCGTTGACTCCTCTTATGAGAGGAGTCTGATTTGCTATTTCGACACCGGTTTTATGGAGCAGTGTTATTGCTTTCAGCGCCAGGTCAGTTAGCTCATTAGAGTGAGCAAAGTGGGTCATAATATATATGGCTCTGTGCTGGTTATTGTATTTTGAGAGCATCTCCAGCAATGACGGATCATCGACAATCCTGGACGGTTGGAAAACCGGCATTCTTGTTCCAATGCGAATTATGCGTACATGGTCAATTTCACTCAGGCGCCTAATAATATTTTCGAGCTTAGCAGTAGAAAGAACCAAGGGATCTCCGCCGGTTAGAAGCACATTGGTTATCTCCTGATGAGAATTGATGTATTCCATGGCAGAATCAATATCTTTGAGGCATTCTTTTTGCGCATTTATAAAGACTCGTTTTCTAAAGCAGTATCGGCAAATACCACCACATACGCTGCTGACGAGAAGCAAAGCGGTAGAATCATATTTGTGCTCAAGGCCCTGCAATTTTGTATAACTTTGCTCATCCGAAGGATCAAGTCGGCCCCACTGGTCGAGTTCACATGTTTGCGGGATTATTATCCTGCGTATGGGATCATTGGGGTCATCCCAGTTTATTAAAGACAAATAGTACTCGTTAGCCCGGAAGGTGAATTTGTTCGTAACTTTTTTAAGCTCAACGCGCTCTTGCTGTGTTAAATTCTCAAGTTGTTCTATATTGGTTATATATTCAGTTTTCGCCACAACGTTATTCGGCATTTATATATTCTACTTCCTGCGTTAATTAATATTACATAGGCTGTTTTAATAGAGCTTTGATTCACAACTTAGCTCCCTGTTAAACTAAAACAGCCACATCAGTATATCAGAACGCCCACAAAGCTGCAATAGCGTAATATTAAAGGGGCAAAATAATAGTATACTCTTAAGGGTAGTAAATGTCCGCGAGTAAAGCCGTAACTTGTTATTTTTAAGTTAGTTACCCGCGGATAAGCGGTAAAATTCAATTTGGATCAGTATATTTACCCGCGGATAAACGGAACACGAAGAGCTGCGATAGCGAAAATTCAATTGGGCTCAGTATAGTCCTGTTTTCCCCGACGATCTACCGAACGTCGACTATCATCTTCTTTTCTGCGATCGCCAGCCCGTCTGTCTTCACCTTTAAGAAGTGATATTCTCCGTTGGTCCTCTCCGCTGCGTCTATCACCCTTTCTGCGATCTTTTCCGCTTCTTTTTTCAACAAAATCTTTTTCCGCCATTTTACTTCTCCATTATATTTACGCCAATTCCGCAACGCCATATCTTTTTACAAACAAAGGAGTTATCGACAAAACCTTAAATCAATCTTTAATTTTTTAAGAATAAAACATGCTGTCAAAAGCATAAGTCCGCTCTTTTTTTAAAAAAAATCCGAACCTTATATACCCCCCATGGGTATATATCAATGAAAGTTAAAATGGAGTGCTAAAATGCATAAGAATCCAGACCATAAAGATAATATAGTCGCATTGAGAAGAATTGAAGGTCAGATACGCGGCATTCAAAAAATGATCGAAAACCGCAAATATTGCATCGATATTTTAAATCAGATATACGCTGCAAAAGGTGCACTAAGCCGGGTAGAAGAAAAAATTCTGGAAAAGCACTTTAAGTATTGTATAACTGAGACAGTAAGCGGTGGTTCTCAGAGCGATAAACAACAAAAGCTCCAGGAAATCCTGAAACTAATACGTCAAACACGCAGAGGATAAACAATGACTTTTAAAAAGTCATCCATCCTGTTTTTTGCATTGCCTTTAATGGGCATCTGCCAAACCGGTCTTTCGGAGAACTTCTACAAAGAGCTTAATCTTATTGGCGGATATTCAGACAACAATAAGTGGATAGGCAAAAAAGGGAAATCACTCAAGAACTCTGTAGGATTCGAATACTATCACAAATTTTCTGATGAATACGGGGATTTTCTGACCCTCGACCTTCAGGTAAGATTCGCTTACGATTCGATGCAAAGCCGTTCTGATGCATTTGGTGTTGAATTTCACAATGCCTGGCTCGAATACAAACTCGGTTTAGGCCAATCAATTAGGGTAGGACACTTCTCCCCTGCTTTTGGTCTTGAACCTGTCTTAGATACACATGGAACTCTGCTGCAAACTTTAGCAGCAAAAAACATTGGGTTCAAAAAAGATTGGGACTTTGCATATAAAGGTATATGGGGAGATTTCGATTATGAAATTGCCGCTCAGCTTGGCTCTGGAATGGGCATAAGAAGACAAGATGGCAGCTATCTACTATCTACAAGAATCAGCACACCACAAACCCATGACCCTCAAATTGGATTATCTTTCCTTATCGGCAGGACTTTGTTAAGCAAAGAATCGTGGACAATACCAACTCCGGAATTAATTAGCGACAAGGCAGTATCGAAAAAGAGAATCGGCATTGATATTCAATTCCCATTAGCTGTTTTCGATTTCAAAGCAGAGCTTGCTGCAGGAGACAACGACGGCAGAACCGTTGCCGGTGGTATGGCTGAGCTTATTTACACCGTCCCGGAAAATCAGAATCTAAAGTTAAAACTACAAGCGATGTACTGGTCAAACTATTGGGAGCAAAAACGCAGCCGAGATCTCACAGTAGCACCGGTTGTCGAATACAAACTCTCATCTGCAACAACGGTCAGGCTTGGCTATTTCCATGACCTTTATTCTAATACAGATGAGGATAATATGATAATAATGCAATTTTATTACTTTGGATTATAAAGGAGGCAAAAAATGCATAAAAAAATAATACTTACGTTCCTGGTAATCGTTGCAATTACCGAAAACCTGTTTGCCGCGGTAGGATGTACATTAAACGACCCTGATAGAGATATCAAACGACTGTTCAAAAAAGCAACAAATTACAAAACAGAATTTATCGCTATCAAAGACCGTGGGGACGAAAATTTAGTAAAAGAGATCGAGGCTAAACTTAAAGACAAGCTCGAACCGACATACGAATCGATAGATGTTCCCTATGCCTACTACACTGTTCTAAGTAAGAAACAAACTATCGGATATGTCCATGGCGTAAATCAAAAAGGAACTTATGGTGCAATGCAGCTTATTCTCGCAACAGATGCCAATGGAGTGATCATAGACTTCTACTACCAGAAAATAACCTCACCGCAAGCAAAGACTTTCAAAGATAAAAAGTTCACAAAGCAATTCATCGGACTTAGCTTAGCTGATTTTTATACTAAAGACATAAAAGAAATAATCAAAAAGCCAGACAAAGAAAACAACGATTATCTCGCTACTCTAAGAGGAACAAAAAAGAATTTGATCCTTCATGACGAATTTTATTTAAAAAACAAATATGACAAATATTTCTACCAAAACGAAAAGAAAGGGGACAAAAAATGAAAACCACAAAAACCATATTATTAGTAATGGTAATTCTGATCGGCACATTTGCGCTTGCCGGATGCAGAAAAAGACAACCCAAACAATATGGCCAAAAAATCCAGGACCATAACACAACCAGTATTGACCAGATACTAAAAACTCCGGAAGATTTCGACGGGAAAACAGTAACTATAAAAGGAAAGATCATACAGGAATGCATGACTGGTTGCTGGTTTGACGTCCAGCAAAACAATGCGTTAATCCACGTCGACATAAAACCATCTGGCTTTGCAATCCCTCAAAAGGTCGGCAAAGATGTAATCGTCGAAGGAAATGTCTCTTTAAGAGATGGTCAGCTTAACTTTATTGGAAAAGGAGTTGAACTAAAATGAATACAATATCTATAGCATACAAAAATCTGAAAAGAAAAAAGATTCGCTCTACCCTTACCATCGGAGGTGTAGCTATAGCCGTCGCTGTATTGGTCAGCTTAATAGGCTTCGACAAAGGCTACCAGAAATCCCTTACCGGCAACATCGACAAAATGGGCTATCAGCTGTTAGTTACCGCAAAAGGGTGTCCTTACGAGGCAGCTACCATGATGCTAAAAGGTGGCGGCGGACTAAGATATATGGAGCAGGATATCTACGATAAAATACAGTCAGACCCAAGAATTGACAAGATAACCGCTCAATTGGTTTCTACTTCGTACGACCCCGACAGACAAGATGGTCAGGGCGGTTTCGTAATGTACATGGGAATTACCAAATCATACATTGAACTAAAACCATGGTCAAAATTCAAATCAGGCAAATGGTTCTCAAGCGAAACATCTGAAGAAGTAATTATGGGATATGAAGCAGCAGAAGTCGAGCAACGTCTCGTCGGTGATAAAATATTCATATCAAAGTTAAACAAAGTTTTAACAGTAGTAGGAATATTCGAGCGAAGCGGCACACAGGACGACGGAATCATTTTCTTACCCCTTAAGACAACACAAAAGATTTTTTCACTGCCAGACAAATTAACCGGCTTAGGAATAAAACTCAAAGACATACATCAGATAGGTCAATTCGAAGAGGATCTGTACGACGAACCCGGTATTCAGATTATCAGCATGGCACAGGTAAGAGGAACGATTCTAAACCTCATCTCATCAGCAAAAGTAATGGCTAACTCTGTTGCTGTCATCGCAATTTTCATAGCGATCATCGGCGTCATCAACACAATACTAATGTCGATATTCGAGCGTACTCGTGAAATAGGCGTAATGAAAGCCATCGGAGCCTCAGCAACTGATATTTTCAAGTTGATCTGGACAGAGACCATACTCGTTTGTGCTTTGGGTGGTGTTTTAGGGTGCATTTTCGCTCTGCTGGCAAGTGATTTTGTCGAATATATAATAAAGAAAATATTGCCATACGCCCCCACCGGGCAATTAGTGATAATCAACAAAAATCTTTTGCTGACCGCTCTCATCGGTGCAATAATCTTAGGAGTAATCTCCGGCATCTACCCAGCCTGGAGAGCCTCGTCAATGCGACCAGTCGAAGCTATAAGAACAGGAGAATAAAAAAATGAGCGAACTAATAGTAAAAGCTGAAAACCTGAAAAAGATATACAGACTTTCAGCTGAAAATATTGCTGCTGTCGACGGAGTAAATTTTGAAATAGAGCCTGGAGATTTTGTTTCGATAATGGGCCCTTCAGGCTCGGGAAAAACAACACTGCTTGACATGATCGGATGCCTCGACAGTATCACAAGCGGTAAACTCGAAATTTTAGGAAACGATGTCTCAAAACTGCCTGAAAGAAAACTCGTTAGCATCAGACGTCGGAAAATAGGCTTTATCTTCCAGGACTTTTCACTTATACCGAGCCTGACAACCATCGAAAATATCCAACTGGTTTTGTATTTCGCAGGCATCAAAAGCACTAAAAAAGAACTAACAAAACTCCTGGGAAAAGTAGGTTTGGCTCACCGCATGAACCATCTGCCAAAACAAATGTCAGGCGGAGAAAAGCAAAGAGTCGCGATAGCAAGAGCCCTGGCAACAAAACCGCAATTTCTCCTGGCAGACGAACCTACAGGCCACTTAGACTCTGAAAACTCTCAACAAATCCTGAATCTTTTCAAACAGCTTAATCAAGATAACGGTCTGACAATAATCGTAGCCACACACGATGAGAAACTCGGCTCGCAAACAAAACGAAAGATTTATCTCCAGGACGGAAAAATTATTCCCGAATAACTTTGAAACAACACGTTATAACTTTCCTCGCGGAAATTTCTTAATCTGAAGGGTATATTTTCAGAAAATCGCTCGACTGATTCGGTAATTCCAGAGCAGTTTAATTTTCCGTGTTCTCTTTATGCCTGTTGCGGCTTCGGCTGTCAGCGTCAGAAATACTCACCCTACA
>JAGLTN010000248.1 GCA_023135255.1 Planctomycetota bacterium | reverse complement strand
GTTTCGTATTTGCTCATATAGCCGGCAAAGCTCTCATGCCCGGAGACTCCCGGATCATTGATAAACACCCAGACCATAGGATTAGGGTTTCTTTCAAGCCAGTGTTTTGCCATAATAGCAAAATCTTTGACATCAACGATCCCGTCACCGTTGATGTCTGCACCCTCACTCCATGCATTGTTCGCCTCTGGGATAACCACCATGACATTATCAGCGGTGCCTGAAAAATAGCTGTCGGTACCAACCATGCCTATAGACGCAAAGTTAATATTAAAAGCAGCAACGCCATAGGAGTCTACATTTACTCCGTTAATGAAGAAGTTGAAATTTTCATCCTCGTATCTAATCCCCAATGTTTCTATTTCACCAAATAGAGATACTTCCTTAATCTTCCAGAAAATAGGTGTATGTTCATATTCGCATGAGATTTCAATCTGAGGAAAGCTTCCATCCGATGCAAATAATCTTATTATGGACTCAAAGCCGTTATCATTTCCCAAAACGACAGATACTTCAGCCCAGCCGGTTCCACTAAAAGAGCTAAAAGTCAAATCAGCCTGTATGCCTGTAATATCTTTATTTGTGATTTCAAGCTCGCTTTCCGACCAGCCAGTGTTATTCTGACAGGCAAAAGATACACTGTTGTTTACTATCACAGGTGCAACACCGCCACCCTCTGATTCAACTATCCATTTGGAAGTATCTATTGCAGAAGAATTGAAATCATCGTACAATTCCCAGCTTGCCCCAAAAGCAAAACTACATGTCAATACCATCAAAACCGCTACACAAAAAATTACTCTCTTCATAACAATCACTCCTACAAAATTGCTTAAAAAAATACATTTGTAAATTGGGAGAAAGCATAGACCACCTTCCCCTACGCTTGAAACGTCAGAATTATACCATAATACCTAACTTAACACAACCAAAATACCCCTTAATTCAGGGGTATTTTGACAATCGGTTGCTTTGATTGTGTCAAGGTGTGCAATATTTCTTGTGGTATAAATGTTTTAGGCTTATAATACATTGTTCGGGTATGTATCAACAGGAAATGCCGCGTAGAGCAATAAATTATATATTATGAATAAATTTAAACTTACAAGTAAATTTAAACCTTCCGGGGATCAGCCGCAGGCTATTGAAAAGCTGATCCAGGGGTTGGCTGAGAGCAAAAAGCACCAGACATTGATGGGTGTTACGGGCAGTGGTAAAACTTTCACGATGGCCAATGTAATCGCGAACTATAACAGACCAACGCTGGTAATATCACACAATAAAACCCTGGCGGCACAGCTTTATGAAGAATTCAATGACCTTTTTCCGGAAAATGCTGTTGAATATTTCGTCAGCTATTATGATTACTATCAGCCTGAAGCTTATATTCCGCAGAGAGATATTTATATAGAAAAAGATGCCTCTAAAAACGAGGACCTTGATCGGCTGAGACTTTCAACAACAACGAGCCTATCGACAAGGAGCGATTGTATTATCGTTTCTTCGGTTTCGTGTATTTTTGGACTTGGCAGCCCTGAAGACTATAAGGCTTCTGTTATTGCGGTTCGCCTTGGTGACGAAATTGAAAGAAACGAGCTTCTAGGCAGGTTTGCGGATCTGCAATACAGCAGAAACGATTTTGAGTTTGAGCGAGGCAAATTCAGGGTTCGAGGCGATGTTGTCGAGCTATTTCCATCTTATGAATCTTTCGCTATAAGGTTTGAATTTTTCGGCGATGAGATCGAAAACATAAGCTATATCAACCCCATCTCCGGAGAGATACTTGCCCGCGAAAAACAGGTTTTCGTGTATCCATCTCAACACTATATTATGCCGGCTGAGAGAATTGAACCGGCAACGATAACTATTAAGCTGGAACTCGATCAGAGGCTTTTGGAGTTAAGACAGGAAGGAAAATTGTTAGAAGCCCAAAGGCTTGAAGCGCGAACGATGTACGATATCGAGATGATGACCGAGATTGGTTATTGCAGCGGAATCGAAAACTACACCAGACATCTTAGCGGGTTAAAACCCGGGGACAAGCCTTATACGTTGATAGATTATTTTCCCGACGATTTTCTGCTTATTATAGATGAATCTCATGTATCGCTGCCTCAGATAAAAGCGATGTGGGCAGGCGACCACAGCAGAAAGCAGGTTCTTGTTGACCATGGATTCAGACTGCCCAGCGCGATGGACAACAGACCGCTTCGATTTGATGAATTTGAAGAGATCTGGAAAAATGTGGTATTTGTCTCAGCTACACCTGGGCCTTTGGAGATGGAAAAATGCAATCATGAGGTGGTGGAACAGATAATCCGTCCGACGGGACTGATCGATCCGAAAATTCAGCTGCACCCGGCGAAGGATCAGGTTAAGCATCTTTTAGGTGAAATTGAAAAA
>JAGLTN010000247.1 GCA_023135255.1 Planctomycetota bacterium | reverse complement strand
TAAAAATAAAAAGTTACGGATTTATTCGCGGGCATTTACTACCCTACGAAGGGTATACAACTCACCCAAACACTAAAAAAAGGATTATATAACACCAACTAACCCCTGTCTAAGGAATTATCTGAACTCCTGAATACACCGTAAAAACCTCGTTTTTTGTCCTGACAGTGGGTATAGGTGTAGATAAACCACCTTAAAACATAAAAAAACTTGATCCCTTGGTCCTATAATATTTTTTTATTGACAAGGAAGTCGCTATCTGATAGGCTGACTAGTGTTGTTTATGAGTAATTTTTGGAGATTTGGGTGTTTTTAGTGATTAGGCATATTCGTTGTTTCAGTGTGGTTTCTCGCAACCTGAGGGACTGTTTCATTAAAGTCGTACACAGATAATAAAGATATGTTCTAAATGTACTTAATTATTAATTTTTTTGGAGGTGCATTATTATGATGTACAAAAAGATTTTATTTCTTGCATTGGTCACGTTCTTTCTGGCGGGCATTGCAAGCGCAGCAGACCCCAACCTTGTTGGTTGGTACAAATTTGACGAAGGCACCGGCACAGTAGTTGCCGACTCGTCAGATTACGGTAATGATGCAACGCTAAGTTCAGATACTGGTTGGGATACGGGCGGATATGATGCTGGGTGTCTCAATTTTGATGCAACATTTACCGTATCTGTTCCGGCGGCAGTATTTGCCGATGTTAAAGAACAGGTCACGATTTCCCTCTGGGTTAATGGTGATACGGATTGGACTGGAACAAGTGGGCAGGTTGCTTTTCATGGAGCAGGTCCCCTGCGAGGCAGGGCTCTTCATGCTGAGATTCCAGGCGGGGCGAGTTCGATTTGGTTTGCCGCTGGTGATACGACCTCTGGTCTTAATGACGGTTATGACCAATCCGCATGGTGGTCGCCACCAGTAGAAGCTTATAAAGGTACATGGAATAACTTTACATTTGTGAAAAATAATATTGCGGATGTGAATGAACCAACATGGAT
Organism: Planctomycetota bacterium; assembly: GCA_023135255.1. Taxonomy (GTDB): domain Bacteria; phylum Planctomycetota; class Phycisphaerae; order Sedimentisphaerales; family Anaerobacaceae; genus JAGLTN01. The sequence goes on along the minus strand of JAGLTN010000247.1, from coordinate 1,483 downwards.
GATCTACTGGAATGGCTTAATGAAAGCTACCGAGGATGATCTTACCGCTGCAATGGATGGTATAGATACATTTGTTATAGGTAGTCGAATTGATGGTGACTGGGACTACTATGGAAAGCTCGATGAATTCAAAATATTTGACAAGGCTTTATCTCGTCAGGAAATAGCGGATATGCTTGGCGTAGACCTCGATAAAGCTACAAACCCCAGACCTATAGATGGCCAAGAGCAAATACCAGCAGATGCACTTTTAAACTGGGATGCCGGTTTACAGGCTGCTTCACATGATGTTTATTTGGGTACAGATGAGACAGCAGTGACAAATGCAACCAACGCTTCTGCAGAATTCATGGATAATGTTGCTGATAATCAATATGATCCATGTGGTCTGGATCCTAATGCGCTTTATTACTGGCGTGTTGACGAGATCAATGACGTTGATCTGTGGACCGGCGATGTCTGGAGCTTTAAAGTTATACCTCCGGTACCTCCGATGCCGGAACCGATATTGTGGCTCAAGATGGACGGTGTTGATCCTGAAAGTGCAAGACTTGTAACAGACTCTTCTGGCAATGGCATGGATGGAACTATGGGTTCTTCTGATACATGGATCGAAATTCCCGGTCTTGGCGGTGCTATAGACTTTGATGGCGGCAGCTGGGGTGCGAGCGGTATCGTTTTTGATGTTAATGATATTAATGATATACTTGCGCCAAGCCTTGACCAAACGGTTACCGTATCATTCTGGTGTACATGGGATGCTTATGTTGATGGTGCAAACTATCCTTATGATGGAAGAATGGCGGATAGAACTGTAAATCAAGGTCGACTTCTTTCAAGTGAATGTCCTACACTAAATCATCTCCTTAATCATTGTGGTCTTACAAATTCCTGGAAATGGCAAGCTTTCAATCCTACCAATCCTAGCTTCTTCGGTGATGGCGGCACATGGGGTGACTACAAGAGATTTACATTTACAGGTGATCTGACAACCGGTCAACTTAATATGTATGTTGATAATAATCTGTACAACTCAGAAACCAAACCTACAAGCGGTCTCGTGTCAATGTCCGAAATAACAGAGTTTACTGTTGGTAGAACTCTCTGGGCTGAAATGGAAGGTGATATGACCGACTTCAGGCTTTATAATGAAGTTCTGAGACCAGAACATATTGCAGAATTAGTTGGCGATTATCCGAAACAGGCCAAAATCGTTTCTCCTACTCATGAATCTGAAGGACATCTTCTCGATGCTGATCTGGTATGGAGAGCCGGTACAGATGCTAATTCTCATGACGTATACTTTGATGAAAACTATGCTGCTGTTAGAGATGCAGACACTTCATCTTCCTGCTACATGGGTCAGCAGACAACAACAACTTATGATCCATGTGGTCTTGAGCTGGCGAAAACATACTACTGGAGAATTGATGAAGTTGACGCTGAGGATGCAATAACGGAAGGTCCGGTTTGGCAGTTTGAT
>JAGLTN010000246.1 GCA_023135255.1 Planctomycetota bacterium | reverse complement strand
AGGAACAGGATGACCACTATTTTGGAACCATCCATGAAAGAGTAGCTTCTTACATGAATGAAGTAAATAAAGAGCTCTGGAAGCTTGGTGTTTCGGCAAAAACACAGCATAACGAAGTATCACCAGGTCAATATGAATTGGCTCCGGTATTTGCGACAGTTAACATTGCCACTGACCACAACCAACTTACAATGGAAACACTGCAGAAGGTTGCATTGAGACACGACTTTGTATGTCTGCTGCATGAAAAACCGTTTGCGGGTGTGAATGGCTCAGGCAAGCACAATAACTGGTCAATGGTAACAGATGATGGTATTAACCTGCTTGAACCAGGCAAAACTCCTCACGACAACATGGTATTTCTTGTTATACTTTGTGCGGTTGTTAAAGCAGTTGACAAATATTCCAAGCTTCTTCGCGCATCAGTTGCCAATGCCGGTAATGAGCATCGCCTCGGCGCTAATGAAGCTCCTCCAGCGATTATTTCAATCTTTTTGGGTGATCAGCTGAATGGTATTTTTGACCAGTTGGCAAATGGTGAGCCTAAGACATCGAAAAATGGCGGAGACCTTAAACTTGGTGTCTCTACTTTGCCCCAACTGCCTAAAGACAGCACTGACCGCAACAGGACATCTCCATTTGCATTTACAGGCAACAGGTTTGAATTCCGTATGGCAGGGTCCACTCAATCAACCGCTGGGCCTAACTTTGTATTGAACACTATTGTCGCAGAGATACTCAGCGAAATAGCAGATGAGCTTGAAGGTGTTAAAAACATAAAATCCGCGGTACAAAAATTACTCCAAAAAATAGCTAAAGAGCATGGCAGAATAGTATTCAATGGTGATAATTATTCGGGCGAATGGGTAGAAGAAGCTGAAAAAAGAGGTTTGCCGAATATACACTCTACGGTTGAATCGCTGCGCACGATAATGGACGAAGAAAATGTAGAAGTCTTCAGTAAACACCGAGTACTTACCAGAGCAGAATTGCATGCAAGAACTGATATCCTTCTGAAAGGTTACAGCATGTCAATTAACATTGAAGCCAGAACAATGCTCGATATGACCAGAAAGCAGATATTGCCGACGGCAGTTACATATTCAGGTAAACTGGCTGATTCGATTAACAGCATTTCCAATGTCGGCTCTGCTGTTGACGCACAGAAAAAGATGCTTGATAAAGTTTGTGGTCTGGTTAATTCTCTTTACGATAATGTTGAAAGCCTTGAGGCTGTGACCGAAAAAGTAAGCAATATGGGTGACATTATCAAACAAGCAGAAAAATATCATGAGGAAGTAATCCCTGCAATGAACAAAGTTCGCAACGATGCCGATGAACTTGAAAAAATTATTGACGCTGAGATTTGGCCATTGCCGACTTATGCGGAGATGCTTTTCCTGAGATAATCAGCCTGAATAACCTATACTATACCCTTGAGGGCCTGTATATTTAAGTTGCAACCTTATGGTTAAAACAATAATATATTAGCTATTGATCTTTATCTGACATTAAAAAGAAGGCTAAGTAAAGGATATCAGAATGGCTTTAACTGTAGCGCTGGCGCAATTTAATGCTTCAGTGGGTGACATCAGCGGCAATATTGACACTATGCGTCAATTTTATAATGATGCTGTTAAATCCGGCGCGGATGTAATAGTATTTCCTGAGCTGTGCGTATGCGGCTATCCTCCGGAAGATTTGCTGTTAAGACCCCAATTCCTGCAGGATAACTTCGATGCTGTCAAGAGATTTGCGAAAGGCTGTTCTAAGGGCGTTGTTATCGTTGGTTTTGCTCAGCAGGAAAATGAAAAAAGATTCAATAGCCTGGCAGTAATAGAAAAAGGGCAAATACAAAATATCTATCATAAAAATATACTTCCCAATTACAGTGTGTTCGATGAAAAAAGGTATTTTGAAAAAGGCAGCGATCCTTTAGTGATAGATGTTAAGGGGATGAAGATCGCTTTGACGATTTGCGAAGATATCTGGGAATTTGACCACCTGGATAAATTGAAAATTAGTCTTAAAAACTCCATGATAGTAAACATATCCGCTTCGCCTTTCAATCTCGGTAAGATTAATCAGAGGCAGGAAATGTTAAGCAAATGTGCGAAGCATTTTGATTGTGCGGTTGCGTATTGTAACCTTGTCGGAGGTCAGGATGAGCTTGTTTTTGACGGCAGAAGTATGTTCGCGGACAGCAGCGGTAGTATCATCTCACAAGCTAAGGCCTTCGAAGAGGATATTCTAATCGCTGATATCGGTAGGGGCAAGGTTGAAAACATAAAAGCTCATAAAGCCTTTCCTGAGCCGATGCAGCTCGAACCTATAGAGGCGGTTTATAAAGCACTGCTATTGGGTACAAAAGATTATCTGAGCAAAAACGGCTTTAGTAAAGTTTTGATCGGTCTTAGCGGCGGGATAGATTCATCTTTGACTGCTGCTATTGCCGTTGATGCGCTGGGGGCGGAAAATGTGGTAGGTGTAACAATGCCGTCAAGGTTCAGCAGTGCCGAGACCATAAGCGACGCAGAAAAAACCGCTTCGAATATGAAACTTGCGTTCCATACCATAGCCATCGAAGATATCCTAAAGGCCTTCGATAACACGCTGAAAATGCTTAAAGGATGGGATGATGAAGGGCTCGCTTTTGAGAACCTCCAGGCAAGAATAAGAGGTTGCATTTTGATGTCTATGAGTAATCAATTCGGCTACCTTGTACTTACTACGGGCAATAAGAGCGAAACAGCTGTGGGGTATTCAACTCTTTATGGCGATACGGCTGGGGGATTTGCGGTTATAAAAGATGTGCCTAAAACAATGGTTTATGAACTGTCGGGTTTCATCAATGAACTGCACGGCAAAGAATTCATCCCTGTAAGCGTTATAGAAAGACCACCAAGTGCTGAGTTGCGAGCTGACCAGAAAGACAGTGACAGTTTGCCTGAATATGACGTGCTCGATAATATTATTAAAGGCTACATTGAACAGGATATGTCAAGAAAAGAATTAGTAGAGGCTGGCATGGAAGATGAGGAAATATTAAGAATAACATCACTTATTGACCGCAATGAATATAAGCGTCGACAATCGCCGCCTGGAATTAAAATAACCCCGAAAGCATTCGGCAAAGACCGCAGAATGCCTATAAACAACAGGTATCGTGGATAGAGCTTATTATACCCTTGAAGGCTAAGAAATGTCCGCGGATAAACGAAAAAATTCAATTGGGATCAGTATAC
>JAGLTN010000245.1 GCA_023135255.1 Planctomycetota bacterium | reverse complement strand
CGGACATTTCTTAGCCTTCAAGGGTTTAGTCTCGTTTTTATTTCCAGCTATGCGCTGCCCAACCACACGGTTGTTGCCTTTCAATTGATAATTTGGTTGGGATTACAGGTGGAGCGGAAAAATTGCAAATTCAACGACTAAATCCAATTACCGGTAACAGACATTTGTGCAGTAAATAATGCCCAGAAAGCATACCAGCCTGCTAATAAACTTATCTCAACTGCGAGCAATCGAAATCCCTTAGCTTTCCAAATTATAAATCCACAAATAGGGATATGGCATGTAAAAATGACTAAGTTTACATAAGAGGGCCATTGAGGAGCCTTGCTTTGGCTATCCTGATGAGCAAATAACGTACCCCATAAAAGAAGAATAAACATTGTAATAAAGGGAATTAGGGTCAGAAGTTCAGTTTTCTTAAATGAACGTCTTCGTATGATGTGAATATAAAACCATGTGGTGGCAACAATAATAACCAAGGCCATTGTCACTACCATCGCTTCCCTCGGCAAGTCCAAACTTTGTTTAAATAACCAGATGAAATCTCTGATACCGTTCATGCATCCAATCCTAAAAAGTTATTATTATATATCCGCTGACACTATTTTAATTTTACCAAATATTTTTTGCTATATCAATTGCTGTTTGAGATTTGGGAAACTGCGTACTAAGACAGAAGTGGGTGGAATTGGGAAAATGGTTTTTTAACAGTTTGTTGTTAGAAAAGTGAGAATTTTTTACAAATTTCACGTCCTATAATTTGACGTCAGCAGTCCCATAACGCGAATATTTAGAAAAAACTTCACTTTTTCCATAAATTTCTTCAAAAAAAGCATATATTTTTTTGACAAATGTGGTTGGAAGTGGTAATGTAGCCCACGTTAGATAAATTCAGTGGAGCAGTTGCCATGCTTTTGTTAACAGGTGAATATCAGCACGTGATCGATAATAAGAACCGGGTTCTTGTTTCGAATAAGCTGCGTAATCAAATCGATGCCGATGAGCACGGCAGTTGTTTTTATCTGGTCCTCGGTGCTAACGGCGTGCTTTGTCTCTATCCGGAAAAATACTTCGAGCAGATAGTGCTTGCAGGTGCGCCGGCGAGTCTTGCTCCTGATGAGGCAGTAGCGTTCGAGAGGATGAGTTTTGCTTTGGCTAATAAGATCGAGCTTGATAAGCAGGGGCGAATATTGATTAGTGAGCGGCTTCGCAAGCGGGCAGGTTTGCAGAATAAGATAACGCTTGTCGGTGTGCGGGATCATATTGAGATATGGAACGAAGGGAGCTGGGAAAGTTTTCTTTCGGATAATATGGCTCAGTATCAAAAGCAGATGTCGCAGGCGAGGCGTGCGGTGCTGCAAAAACAGAATGAAGATGTATAGTTGGCAAGGTGTTGATTGATAAGGCTTGAAAAATCAGGCTGATTATATAAAGGGTGCAAAAATGATTGGAATGGAATCAGATTATTTTGATGTGTTGAATGGAAGCCTTACAGGGGAAAGGGAAGTCGACCAGCAGACACATGTTTCGATGGCGGTACTTTCAGATCGCCTTGAAAGAGTCAGGAAGCTGGGTAAGGCTTTTTCTGGAATCTGCTTTTCTGAGGATGTGGAACAGTTAAGCAAGAAGTCGTCAGCTTTGGCAGTTGGCTGATACCCTTTAGGGTATCAAATTTCCGCGAGGAAAGCTGTGAAGTGTTGCTTATACCCTTAAGGGTAGTAAATGTTCGCGAGGAAAGCTGGAACTTGTTATTTTTAAGTTAGTTACCCGCGGATAAACGGAAAAATTCAATTAGGATCAGTATAAATGTATAAGTTTATTTTAGCATTTCGTTATTTGTTTAAAAGGCGGATAAGCTATCTGGCTTCGTTCGCGGTGGCGCTTTGCGTTTTCATCGTTGTTATCGTTATGACAGTGATGACCGGGCTTGTTGATGATTACAAACAGAAAAACCATAACTTTACAGGTGATTGTGTTGTGACAAGCGATTCGCTGGTAGGGTTCGGTTACTATGAAGATTTCCTAAAAATACTCGATAAGCAGGATTTCATATACGCTGCGTCGCCTGTCATAAAAAGCTATGCGATAATAACCTATCCAGATTCGGGCAGAAGCAGGGGGTTGGAGATCATGGGAGTTGAGCCTGCCGGCTTTAGCAAAGCGACCGGTTTTGGTCGAGGTCTTTACTATAACAAAAACGATGTTACACAAGCTTTTTCACCTTCGTATAACACCAAACTTGATGGTTGTGTCCTTGGCATTGATATCTGGATCAGTAGAGACTCAAGGGGCAAATATCAATACAGCGCCCCCTATGAAGCAGCTTTTGTTATAAGTAGTTTTCCGCTGACGGTTAAGGGTGCATTAGCCAGAGCAGGTGCAGGTGAAGAAAAGACAGGCACGTTTTACTATAGTGACGTTTCTCATAGCGGCCTGGCCAGAGTTGATGGCGGTATGATATACCTTGCATTCGACAAAGCACAGCAGCTTTGCGGCATGGCGGGCGATTTTAAAAGAGTAAATTCAATACACATAAAATTTAAAGATGGTCTGAAAGTAACTAAAGGCTGTGAAAAAGTTGCCGATATCTGGGCGAACTACATCGCTGAAAACAAGCAGCAAAAGCATGCAAATCTGCTTGATTATGTAAAAATACAAAGCTGGAAAGAAAACCGTCGAACTTTCATTGCTGCAATGGAAAAAGAGCAGAAAATGATGGCTATGATGTTTTTATTTGTCGGTCTTACAACGGTTTTTGTTGTCTTTGCCGTTTTTTATCTGATCGTTAACAGAAAGAGCAAAGATATCGGTATTCTAAAGAGCATAGGTGTTTCGAATTTTAATATTATTTATATGTATTCGCTTTTTGCTTTTTTAATGGGTTTGATGAGCTCAGCAATTGGTTCATTGGCAGGCTGGGGCTTTCTACTCAAGATGAATGATATTGAAAACTGGCTTTTTGTCCATTTCGGATTTCAGCTATGGGACAGGTCAATTTATGCGATAGGCGATATTCCCAGCAAACTGGAATTTAATGTTTTGGTTACGATAGCATTTTCTGCTATATTGGCATGCCTGTTGGGAGCATTTTTTCCGACCTTGCGAGCGGTCAGATTAAGGCCTATAGAAACTTTACAGGTGAATCAGCG
>JAGLTN010000244.1 GCA_023135255.1 Planctomycetota bacterium | reverse complement strand
TTCTCCGCATCAGGACAATCTGATCGACTACACTATTACAACTCCGCCATTAGGCATAACTTTAAGCACGACTTTACAGGGTAAATACGTTGTCAAAGTTCTTAACGAAAACGATGTGATCGGTTCAATAAATATCCGGGCAACCGCAGAGGCAAGAACTGCCTATGAAAATATGCGGTATAAAGTTATTCTGGAAATAGATGACAGCGATGAAAAGGAGAAGGAGCCTCGCAGACCGCTGATTTATAATTTCCCTCCACAATTTGCAGGCAGAGGTGAAATTGAACTAAAAGGCCAACCTGTAGAAGCCAAGTTCAAACTTACCCCGATCACTGCGGCTGAGACGCCGGCCCAGCCTTAAAAAAAGTAACAACAACCTCTATAGTCATCCACCCGGCAAGAATAAACAATGCTGCGCCAATAACCACTAAAAGCCACGCTGATCCGCCCTTATCCTGCGCTTTAGCAAAGAAACTCAGCTCATTTTGTATCATCGCCCAGTTCGTGATAACCAGCATTATCAAGCAGGGAATCGCAGTAACAAGATATTTCAATCCGCCCTTGCGTTTAAGGTAGATCGTTACCACCAATAAAGCCAAAGCCGCAAGCAGCTGGTTTGCACAGCCGAACAAAGGCCAAAGTACCATCGCACCTTTACCATCAGCACCGGTTGCAAATGCAAGTATCGCAGCTGTGACAACTGCAAAACTGGTCGCTGTCCACCTGTTGGCCATGAAAGGTATTTTCAAATCACTTGCTAACTCACTTACAACATATCTCTGCAATCTTACCGAAGTATCAAGCGTTGTGCTCGCAAAAGAAGCTATAAAAACCCCCATCAGCGTCATCGCTATCTCGTAAGGCAAATGTGTAGTAGATATCATATTAGCTGCCCCGGTAACCACAGGCGATAATTTGTCCCCAAGCCCCTTACTGCCTATCCAGCTGCTGTACTGATGATTCCATGCAGCTTCACCAGTAAGGATCGTACCATCACCCGTTTTCAAAGCCATACCGATCCCCGCTGAGACACAAATTATAACCAGCACCGCCAAAACACCCTCCATCAACATCGAACCATAGCCGACAAACAAAGTATCAGGCTCACTTGCAACCTGTTTCGGAGAAGTACCTGAAGCTACCAGGCTATGAAACCCGCTAATCGCACCGCAGGCAATAATAACAAACATGAAAGGGAAAAACGGTATTGTATCTGTCGGCAAATTAGTATTGATCGC
>JAGLTN010000243.1 GCA_023135255.1 Planctomycetota bacterium | reverse complement strand
CTATGACGACCTGGCTTATGTAACTAACAACTGGCTGAGTGATTCACCTGAAGGTGACATCAATGATGACGCAATAATTGACTTTGCAGATTACTCGATTCTTGCAAGCGAATGGCTGGTTGAGGATCTTTGGCCTTAATCAAAGGCTAAAACAGATTCGATCTGCGATTTAAGCAGTAATACCAGGGCCCGGACTAAAATCCGGGCCCTTTTTTAGTGTTAGTGTACTTGTTAAGCGTTCGTAGGACACTCTTGGACAAACATTTATCTCGTGGGGTACAAAAAACAATCTTTCATAAGTTCTTTATATAGACATAAAAAGCACTCGGACGAACGGCATTGCAAGTTTTATAATGATATGTTAGCATTTTCATACTATGAAACAGAAACTATGGCTTGGATTGTAATTCCAGAGATGTCATCCACCCCGGTTATTTTCGGCATATCCAGTCCAACAGAACCACATCAGGTCAGTTTCTATTTTTGCCTTGATAACACCTTATCTATTACAGATATTAGTTCTTTGGTGCCTTTTGATTTAGCCAGCATTACATTTCCACCATGTCCACAGTCTTCGCTCTCGGAAAGAAGGCAAGTTGAATAAACAACAGGAATTTCCCTGGTTATTGAATTTTGCTTCAACCTAAATGCAACTTCTCCTCCATCCATACCCGGCATTTGTATGTCAAGCACAATAATGTCCGGCTGTTCCGACTCCGCTAAAAGCAAAGCCTGGGTCCCACTATTTGCGGTAACAACCGCGTATCCCGCAGTGGTCAATTGTTTCTCAAACACTAACAAAGTGTCTTTTTCATCATCGACTATTAAAATTTTCTTTTTATTCATCTTACTTTCCTTTTTCCAATTAAGTATTAGCATTTTCTGTGTTCGGTTATTGGTAACAAAAACCAAACAGTTGTGCCCTTACCGAACTCTGATTCTGCCCAGATTTTACCTTTATGCAATTGAATGATATCTTTAGAAATGGCAAGCCCTAAACCTGTTCCACCAGCTTTTTTATGTTTGGTATCCGATACTTGTTCAAACCGGTTAAAGATTTTTGACAAATCTTTCTCGGCAATTCCCGAGCCGGTATCCTGCACAGAAACGTACAAAGCATTTTCTTTGGTACTGGTAGTAATTGTAACACTGCCTTTTTCAGTAAATTTAATGGCATTATTAACAATGTTAGAGAGCACCTGAATGATTTTATCTCTGTCAAATTTAATCTTGGATAATTGGCTGCATAGCGTTATAGTAAAACTCAACCCTTTCTTTTTTGCCGGCTGAATCATTAATTCATACACTTCTTTAACGACTTCATTCATGTTATTATTACTCGCATTAAGCGTTGTTTTGCCAGCGTCTAATTTTTGAAAATCCAGGACATCATCGATCAACTTAGCCAGCCGGTCTACGTTTCTCTTCGAGATTGTCAGGAATTTCTTCTGTTCATCGTTCACTTGACCTGCCGACTCATCTAAGACAATAGAAATGCTTTCCCTGATAGCTTTGAGAGGAGTTCTTAATTCATGGGAAACATTAGATACAAAACTTGATTTCATGTCTACTAAGTTTATCTCTTCTGACATGGCTTTTTTGTAAATACGAAACAAGTAACTGATTCTGGAAACAATGAGAATAGCAGTTATGAGCAGAATTATTATTGCTGCTGTTTTTACTACAGCATCTAATTTGATTCTTACAGCTATACTTTTAGAACGCTGGTCCAACAAAGTTCTTTCCTCTTTATTCATTTCCCGCACCAACATCTGTATTTCATCCATGATCTGCTTTCCTGTTCCTGTCAGTATCACATCCTTAGCAGCTTCCGGCCCTTTGTTTTTCTGTAGAGTAATTAGTTTC
>JAGLTN010000242.1 GCA_023135255.1 Planctomycetota bacterium | reverse complement strand
ATTTCTTACCCTGAAGGGTATATTTCCTGTAATTTGATTTGGAGCATGAAAAAATGAGTAAGTCAGAAGAAAAACGTAATGGTGATGATCGAAGAGACAGCATAGTCGACAGACGCCTTGGTCTCAATCGCAAACGAGGCCCGGGCAAACGCAGAAGCGATGAACGAAAATCCGCTGAAGAAGGCAACATGTCTGATGAACAGTTTGATTTTTTGATGGCTATCGAAGAATACAAGAAAGAAAACTCCAGACCTTTCCCGACATGGACTGAAGTTTTAGAACTCATTAAAGCTTTAGGCTACAGAAAAGTTGCTGAGCCTCAAAGTTTTCAGGAATTACAAAAACAGCAACAGTTACAAAATACCTGAGCTTTAAAGCTTACACCCGTAAACTAAAACTAATAATTTCAAAAAATATATATGCGCACTTTTTAATCAAGAGTGTGCATATTTTACATCAGGCTGCCCTTTTTCGCATCACAAATACCGTTTCAAGCAAATGTACGCTTATTAAAGGATTTGTTTTTATATTGACTTTCCGCGATTATCAGATAGATTGATTGATTCTTTTTTTACCGAAAATCATGTTTCATTAAGAGAATATTAATGTACAGAGACTATATACGAAACGTAGCGATAATCGCACATGTTGACCACGGCAAAACAACGCTGGTTGACCAGCTGTTATACCAGTCAGGAATGTTCAGAAATGAAGACCTGGACAAGCTTGCCGGCGGTCAGCACAACCTTATAATGGATTCTAACCCGCTTGAGAGAGAACGGGGAATTACTATACTGAGCAAAAATTGCGCAATACACTATACTAACCATCAGGGCAACGAATATAAAATCAATCTGATCGATACGCCGGGACATGCTGACTTCGGCGGCGAAGTAGACCGTGTTTTAAAAATGGCTGACGGCGTACTATTGGTAGTAGATGCTTTTGAAGGGCCCATGCCCCAGACACGGTTTGTGCTCAATAAAGCACTGGAAAATGGTCTTAAGCCTATTCTCGTCATAAACAAAGCCGACAGAGTCCAGGGCACTTGTGAGAATGTGGTTGACGATGTTTTTGACCTGTTGGTTCAGCTTGGTGCCGATGATGACGCTTTGGATTTTCCGGTTGTTTATGCTTCCGCAAAACAGGGTTGGGCAACCAATAACCTTACGCAAAAGAACGACAATATGCAGCCTGTATTTGATGCTATAATCGATCATATCCCATCACCAAAAGTAAGTATAGACGTCCCTCTGCAAATGCTTGTGACAACTCTTGAATATTCAGATTATGTAGGCAAAATCGCTATAGGTAAGATTTTCGCTGGTGAAATAACCGAAGCTCAAAAAGTAACTGTAATAAACCGTCAGGGCAAACACACTCAACAGAAAATCGTTCAGATATACCAGTTTGACGGTCTCGGCAAGAAAAAAACCTCCCTAATGAAAGCCGGCGATATTTGCGCTGTTGCAGGGCTCAACCCTGTTGATATTGGAGACACTATAGCTTGCCCGGATGAGCCGGACGCTTTACCAATAATCTCTATTGATGAGCCGACAATGACAATGACTTTCAGGATAAATGACGGCCCATTTTCCGGACAGGACGGTAAATTAGTAGCAGGCCTTCAGATAAAACAAAGACTTGAAAAAGAACTGCAGACAAATGTAGCTTTGAGAGTCGAACCCGGAGAAACTGGTGATGAACATAAGGTTTCCGGCAGAGGACTGATGCATCTTGGTATTTTGCTGGAAAATATGAGGCGTGAGGGATACGAAGTTTGTGTCGGCAAACCTGAAGTTATTTTCAGAGAGGTAGATGGCAGAAGACAAGAGCCTATAGAACTGCTGGTAATTGAATGTCCTAATGATTGCCAAAGCTCTGTTATGAGCCTCCTCGGCAACCGCAGAAGTGAAATAATAAAAATGGACGTCAAAACAGGTGCTGATAATTTTATTCACATGGAATTTATGATTCCATCAAGAGGACTTTTTGGTCTGAATGCGAGACTGCTCACCGCAACTCAGGGCAGAGCTGTTATGCACCATAGCTTTGAAAGATACGAACCAATCCGTGGTGCAATACCACAAAGACAAGCAGGTGTTATGATCGCTACCAATACCGGAACCGTCACAGCCTATTCACTCGACAACCTCTATGACAGAGGGTTTTTCTTCGTCAAACCAGGCGACAAGGTCTACGCCGGTCAAGTCGTAGGAGAGCACTGCAAAGATAAAGACATTCCCGTCAATGTCGTCAGAGCCAAGCAGCTCACCAATATGAGAACATCAAACCATGACGAATCCGCAAGGCTCAGACCTCCAAGGATATTAAGCCTTGAAGCTGCATTGGAATATATACAGGAAGACGAACTCGTTGAGATTTGCCCTGAATCAGTCAGAATACGTAAAAAGCTTTTGAATGAGAACGACAGAAAGCGTGCTGATAGAAAAAAACCCGCCAAAAAATAACTTGGCTTGACAAAAATATATCGGCAAGATAACCTTGATTCATACTGGTTTTCCAGGTATTGATAGTAAATGGAGAAAATATTATGCTGGCAGTATTATTAAGCCAAGGCGAAGTACTTGTAATAGTACTTATAACAGCGGTTATCGTTTTTGTGCTTTCACGAAAAAGAAAAGGTAAAAAATAAGGAGCTGATTTGCTCTTACTTAAATATCAATCACTCATTTAAGATAAAAGGAATACTAAAATTCTGTTGTAAGTTTTTTTGGGGGGTTTATAGGACTAAGGCATATAAAGTCTAAACCCAAGTGGCATTATAGTCGATACATTAAGCGGTTGGTTTATAGTCGGCTTTTTTTAGGGCCTTAAATTTGTTATAATCATAGTGGTAATATGAGAAGTTTAGCATGGTTGATTTGATGGCAGCCGAGACAATTACAATATCAGACGGACAGTTTAAAAAAGTGATCTCGAAACGATCAGTTTCACTGCTTCAGATGGCTAATTATCTCGTTCAGCATAAGTCTTTTAAAGAAATTTTAACCAGACCACTCCTTGGTGAACTGATGAGTAAGTCTTTGCAGATGGAGGAACTGCTGGACACTTATGGCGCAAGAAACAACAAAAAGTGGCAGCCTTTCAGATTACTGATTGCGACAATAAAACAATTCTCCAACATCAGTTATGAACTGCTGCATATTAAGCATTCTTTGCCTGCTTATAAACTTTTAGAAATAAAAAAGGATTTTCTCGGAGATACCGATCTTGCTCTGGAATTTTCAGGTTCAGTTTTACAGCAGACAGCGATGCAGATGATTAATCTTGCCGCAGATATGGGACTTGATTTCCCAACTGAAAGAGTAGATAAAAACACCTTTGAAGAAGACCTGCCGCAGGGAAGACTGCCAAGAAACCTGGCTACAAGAAAAATCGAAACAGTAAGTGAAACAGTAATACTTCTGGCAACAGCTTTTTTGAATCTGGCAGATGAAAGTGAGCTTGTCAGTACTTATGGTCAAACTAAGATTGAAGAAGCCGGCGGTCATGTATCCGATACTATCAGCGAAGAAAACCTCAGGCAGCTTGAACTGAGATTCCATAACTTGCAATCACTATATGATACTTATGTCTCTGAGACCGAAGTTGAGGATATGGATGAGAATCTGCCGACACTGAGAGGCCATATCAGCGTAGTTCTTCATCTCCTGATAATTGCAACCATGTTCGCTCATTATTATGAGAGACATGTGCACCAACAGACTATCAATACTAAACCTTGCCAAAGCCTTTTAGTTAATCCCGCTGAACTTATAAAAATGCTTATAGAATACTGCTTGAATTATACAAGCAGCTATCTGAGCAGTGCACAGAAGATGTGTCAGCAGATGCTCCAGAAATACGCCGAGATAGGTGAGATAGAAGTTGAAGTACCTCGTTACAGGGGATTTCATGTACGCCCTTCCACACTGGTTGCAAAAATCGTCCTTCACTATGGCAGCAAAGTCGATATCAAACTCGGCGGAGAATCTTACAATGCCGCACTGCCTTTGGATATTTTCAGGATAAATGAAAAAATCAATGCCAATAAGCGCAAAACTTTAGCTCGTGAAATTATAGGGCTGGATGTAATAAAGAAAGATGAAGGAAAAGACATAAAATCAATTGTTTATGACACCATTCTAAATCTCGCCAAGGCCGGCAAAATAATGATCTATGAGCAACCATTAAATCTTCCCGATGAGCTTTCTTCAAAGAGCACAGAAACCTGCAGCGTTTTGAATCTCGTTACTGAGGAAATAGCAAGACTCCAGGCGATAGGCAAGATAGATATACAAACTGATTTAACCGTAAAATTCATCGGCGATAAACGTGTGCTCGAAGACATTAAGCTGCTTAGCGAATCAGGCTATGGCGAAGACAACTTCGGAAATAACATCGCGCTGCCGCCTGAAATAAACTACCTGCGAAAATAAAATATAATCGCCCAGCAAACTTTATCTTTCCAACGCAAGCTGATCTTCATAACTCTCACGCTTTCTTATCACAGTAAACTTGTCTCCGTCAACAAGAACCTCTGCTACCCTTGCCCGTGCGTTATAATTACTGCTCATCGTAAAGCCATAAGCACCAGCTGCAAACACAGCAACAAGATCACCACGCTTCAAAACTGGCAATGACCTGTTTTTCGCAAAAAAATCGCTGCTTTCGCATATAGGCCCAACAACATCCACAACCTCACAGCCCGGCATATCCAAATCCTTAACCCGCCTCAACGGAACCATATCCATTTCAACAGCCGTAGGCCAGATAAAATGAAATGCCCCATACAATGCAGGTCTTATCAGATCATTCATACCCGCATCAACAATAGCAAACTTCTTTTCACCGCCCTGCTTGATATAAAGTACACGACTCAATAACATCCCAGCATTTGCTGCGATACTTTTTCCAGGCTCAAGAATAAGCTTAAGATTCTTACCTTTCAAAAGAGGCACAATACCTGCTGCATAATCAACTGCCGAAGGAACACTATCAGATTCATAATCCGCGCCATACCCGCCTCCAAGATCGAGGGTCTCAATTTCGTGTCCACGATTCCGCAATTCATCTATCACAGGCAAAATCTTTTCCACTGCTATAACATAAGGATCAATTGTCTTACCGCCGGAACCAAGATGAACATGAACCGCACAAAGTTTTACTAACTTATCATTGCCATATTTATCAAAAACTTCCAACGCACATTCGATATCCACACCAAACTTGTTTTCTTTCTTACCGGTAGTAATATACGCATGGCTCTTATAGTCAACATCAGGATTAATACGCAAAGCCACTTTGGTGGATTTATTGTTTTCCTTTGCAAGTTTTATAAGATTTTCAAGCTCAGCTTCCGACTCAATATTAAAATAACCTATCCCAGCGTTAAGTGCTTCAACGATCTCCTTATCTGTTTTACCAACACCTGCATAAACGACTTTCGATATATCCCCGCCTGCCTGCTGAACACGGTACAACTCCCCGCCACTGACAACATCAAAACCGCTGCCCGCCTCAGCCAGAAACCTGAGTATATTAATATTACCGCAAGCCTTCACGGAATAACACACCGTAGTATCTATCGCAGAATAAGCCTTCTGTATTTTTGCCAAATGGTCTTTAAAAGTGGCTTTGCTGTAAATGTATACAGGGCTGCCAACCTCATCAGCGATTACCTCAACATCTACACCCTCTGCGAAAAGTCTACCGTTTCTGTAATTGAACGAATCCATATCAAACCCTCTTTGAACGCAAAAACCAGGATTTTAAAATTCACTTAAGTCGACAGTGTAAGCATTTCTGAATTATTTGCAAGTTTTGTTTATAAAGCCTTTTTATACTGATCCCAATTGAATTTTACCGTTTATCCGCGGGTAAATATACCGACCCCAATTGAATTTTACCGTTTATCCGCGGGTAAATAACTTAAAAATAACAAGTTATGGATTTACTCGCGGACATTTCTTACCCTAAAGGGTATAAACAATAAAAAAAGCGAAAGGTCTGCTTTTAAAAGTAAACCTTCCGCTTTCGCACAACTTGCCGATATGAATCAGCTATAAGTTACGCATTATCTTCTTTTTTTCTTAGCTTTTTTCTTTTTCTTAGCTACTTTTTTCTTCTTTACTACTTTTTTCTTTTTCTTAGCTACTTTTTTCTTCTTGGTAGCTTTTTTCTTTTTAGTAGCTTTTTTCTTTTTCTTAGCTACTTTTTTCTTCTTTACTACTTTTTTCTTTTTCTTTGCTACTTTCTTCTTTGCTACTTTTTTCTTCTTCTTTGCTACTTTCTTCTTAGCTTTTTTCTTAGCCATCATTTCTCCTTTCGGAAGGTTAAATGTTTCCCAACGTTGAGTAACATCACATTAACTATTAACTTTTTCAAACACTGGTTATAACACTAAATACTATGATAACTAATGCTACAGCTTTTATCGTCCAAATGTAAAAAAATACTTCATAAAAATTTCCGCTATCCATATTCGTAACAATATGTTACAGCATTTCTATCTACCCTCCGTTTTTCTGCCAATCGACTTTGGAGCTTAAGAAATTTTCACCTTGAAAGATTGAACACATAAAAACTATTAATCAAAAATTGAAAAGAAATTATATATTATTTTTCAAAGATGCTTTTAAAAAGGGTTTAAGGGGCATTTCAAAGCTTTTTACAAAAAAACAATTAAACGTTTCAATTTTACTAACTTAGACTTAACATAACATGCATTAGATTAAACAGTATGAAATTATTTCATTTACTATATAATGAAATGTATTAAGGTGTAAAAAAATGTTCGAATTTTTAGTGAAAAAAAAATTAATTTTTTTTGGTTTTTTTGAACTTTTTTTGATAAAATTGTCAACACTCTAATTGTTAATTGTTTATGGAAAAGAAAAAAGTGATCTTGTTCGGCGGAACTTTTGACCCTGTTCATCCTGGTCATACTACCGTTGCAAGCTATGTCTGCAATTATATCGACGCAGAAAAAACCATATTCATTCCAGCAAAACGTTCTGTCTTAAAAGACTTCGCACCAAAAGCAAATGACCTGCAAAGATATGAAATGCTCTCTCTCGCAATTGCTGACAATGATAAATTTGAACTAAGTGATTACGAAATAAAAAAAACAAAACCAAGCTTCACTTTAGATACTGTGAAATATTTTAAAACCAAATTTAACCGGCAATACGATCTTTACTGGTTAATAGGCGCAGACGCAATAAATGATTTTCCGCTTTGGTACAAAGTAGAAGAAATTATAGACACATGCAATTTTTGCGTAATCTACAGAGCAGGCTTTGCGAAACCGGATTTCAGCAGTTTTAAAAAACAATGGGGCCGACAAAGAGTTGAAAAAATGCAGAAAAACATCATCGAAACCCCGCTCATAGACATCAGCAGCACTGAAATAAGAAAACTATCTGCTAAAAACAAAAATGTTGACGACCTGCTGAATCCATCAGTAGCGAAATACATCAAAAAACACAACCTATACCATTAGAGCAATTTAACCTTTTACGCTTTTCACTGATTCACAAAGCCAGTCATACCAATTCTCCATCCCCTCACCACTCTTAGCAGAAACCGGAAAAATCTTAATATCCTTATTAAGCTTTAACGCATCATTCTGTGCTCTTTCAATATCAAAATCAACCGCATACAAAAGATCGATCTTACTAATAAGCATCACTTTCGACTTTGAAAAAATCGATGGATACTTAATAGGCTTATCATCGCCCTCAGCCACAGAAAGAACAGCAACCTTAGCATTCTCGCCCAACTCGAAAGCAGAAGGACAAACCAGGTTACCTACATTTTCAATTATCACAAGATCAAGCTCGCTGACGGGCAGTTTACTCAGCGCATTATTAACCTGGGCAGCAGAAAGATGACAAGAACCATTAGTCTCTATCTGAACAGCTGGAGCCTGCGTAGCCCTTATCCTTTCAGCATCAAGGTCAGTCTGCACATCACCTTCAATAACTCCGATATTAAGCTTGCCTTTAAGGTCGGTAATAGTTCTCGTAAGTATAGTCGTTTTCCCCGAGCCAGGCGACGATATCATATTCAAACAAAGCTTTTTCTCCTCCGCAAGAATTCGCTTATTCTCCAGTGCGTATTTTTCATTCGCGCTCAATATTTTCTGACCTACAGTTACTTTTTTATTCATAACCTGCTACTCCGTTTCAAATTCTATTTCTTCTAAAATCAAAGGCTCATCCGCGAACATATCAAATTCTTCGCTGCCGCAACCTGAACACACACACTTAGTAATATCAAACACAAAATCACTACCACACATTTTACAATGTGCTTTCAAAGGCTTATGTTCAACCACCAGCTTCATCCCTTCACAAACACTGCCCTCTGCAATAGCCTTAAAAGCAAAACTAAGCACTTCCTCATTAATCGCATAAAAGTGACCGTAGCTAACCTTACCAACTATAGGCCTACCCTCATTAACCTTTGCCTGTTCGAGTACAATCTTCAACAATTCCTCTGCAATAGCTGCCTCATGCATCAGCAAATCCTCGGCAATTCTCGCCCATAAGGCAACTGCACAACTCTCCTGCCGCCAATTTTCGTAACCAGCTCAACCAACGCCGACTTTGAAACCTCACCAACCTCACCAATAATTGCAGCCTCTTGCCCAAGAGGATGATTTTTACATATCTCAAGACACCTCTCCGCACACCCATGTGAAACCACCGCGATAAATTTTCCTTCGTTAGCAATATTAAGCACATCAAAGCCAAGCATATCCGCCGCCACCTGAACTGCCGGATTAATAGGCAGCTTATCCTCACAAATCTCAATATCCATACCCGTAGAAGATGCGATTTCATTCAACGTAGCTGCCACCCCGCCCCTTGTAGCATCACGCATAAACCGTACACCACCACCCACCAGCAATTGTTCAATCAAAGGCCAAAGCGAAGCACAATCACTCTTAAGCTCAGACTCAAAAGATATCCCCTTCCGCTTTGAAATAATAGTCATACCATGATCACCCAGTGTCCCGCTAACGATTATCTTATCACCGGAGGCAATCTTATTCAGACCAAGCTCAACACCACCAACCCGCTCGCCAACGCCGGCAGTAGTAATAAATATTTTATCCGCACTGCCCGCCTCAACGGTCTTCGTATCGCCAGTCACTATATCAATATTATTTTGCTTCGCAGTCTCACCAATGCTCTTTAATATCTTCTCCAGAATCGCAAGCTCAAGCCCAGTTTCAATTATCAAAGACAGCGACAAAGCCACAGGCCTCGCACCCGCAACCGCCAGATCGTTCATCGTCCCGCAAACCGCCAGCTTACCAATATCACCGCCATTAAAAAACAAAGGCTTAACAACATAACCGTCAGTAGTAAAGCATATCGACCCCGAATCAAGCTCCAAAACCGCCGAGTCACCAAGCTGATTCAGCGTATCATTGCCAAGATTCGGCAAAACATATTTTTTTATCAAATCGCTTGAAAGCTGTCCCCCGCCGCCGTGAGCAAGCATTATTTTATCATTGGTGTCTACCATATTACTTTCCACCATATTTATACCAAGCTGAACACGCCCCCTCAGAACTCACCATGCAAGGCCCAACAGGTGTCTCAGGCCTGCAACTCCTGCCAAACAACGCACACTCGTTAGGCTCGATCAATCCGCAAAGAACCTGCCCGCATTGACAGCCTGTAATATCCTTGCCGGGTATCTCTTCAATATTAAATTTCTTAAAAGCATCGAACCTGCTGTACTTTCCCTTAAGCTTCAACGTACTCTTAGCAATATTACCAAGCCCCCGCCACCAGCCGTCAGCTACATCAAAACACTCCGCCATAACTTTCTGAGCAATCACATTACCCTTTTCAGTCACAACCGCCGCATACATGGACTTAACCGCCGGCTTACCTTCGATAAGCTGTCTGCAAATCTCCGCCAAAGCTTCCACGATCTGCAGCGCCTCAAAACCCGCAACAACGCAAGGCCGACCAAACTCCTCAACGATAGTATCAAAAGCACCATACCCCGTGATCGCACTAACATGCCCCGGACACAAAAAGGCATCTATCTTATCATTCTTCGCGGAAAGTATAACCCCCATCGCCGGAACCGCTAACTTATGCCCGCTGAGAATAGAAAAATTCCCAACCCCCTGCTCATACGCCTCCTTAACCGCAACCGCACTCGCAGGCGCAGTAGTCTCAAAGCCAACCGCAACAAAAACAACTTCTTTTCCGGGATTTTCCTTCGCAAGAACAAGTGCATCTTCACTGCTGAGCACAACCCGCACATTCTCACTTCCATTGCAGCTCTCAAGCGATCCGCCATTGCCCGGCACACGGATCATATCGCCATAAGTAGCAATAATAAAATCATCCCGCCCCGCCAACTGCAAAACATTATCAATATACCCCTGGTCAGTAACACAAACCGGACACCCAGGCCCCGAAAGCAATTTAATACCCCCAGGCAGCATCGACCTGATACCATTGCGAAAAATCGAAACAGTATGCGTCCCGCAAACCTCCATTATATTAATCACCCTGCCCAGCTTATCGCAAGCAGCCAACATCATCTTCTGTGCTTTTTTAACCCGTTCAAGCATCCCAGCACTCATCCCGAAACCATATTATCCAGAATATCAAATCTATCATGAAAAATCGAGACTTCCAAATTCATTTTGGAAATCTTTCAGCCAAAATAACAAGAAAAATAACAAAAAAATCCACACCAAGTGGAATGCTTAATTAGAAGATGTTTATCATGTAAGACGGTAAACATAAGCATCAGCTATCAATTGCCCATTAATAACATTATTTGACAATCTTATGCCGCTAATGCCTGAACCGGTATGTACCAAAGTCTTTAATAAACGGATGAGAGGCGAATTCGGCTTCGTAAAGGCTACATCATCAAGCGAAAGAGTTTCTTTTTCTTCCACATTTAATTTCAACAATGCTTTTTGTACCTTTGCATAAGAAAATTTTGGACCTTCAATTTCGATGTTTGGAAATGACAGCATAAGTTTCCAAAACCCTTCATCTGGAAAATAAAACCATAGAGCACCATCAACTTTAATACCTGATGCGTCTAATTTCTTAATAAGTTTTTTACCACCATTTATTAATTGATCTGTAAGCATATTAATTACCATTTTGTTTTTATCCAAGAAAGAATCCCATTTGTTCGGGATGTGCAAGCAGAATAAAAATCTTTTGCATCTGCTGGGGTTGTTTGGCGAGTATACCTCGACGATTCATTCCAATCCTTAACAGTTGCCCAATTTACTTCAAGTGTTCTATTTTTTTTAAAATCCTCATCAAGGTCAGATTTCAATCCCGCTACTTTTACTAATTGTTCAAGATTATGCGTATAAACTTTTTTCAATAAATCTTTGTTTGGAAAATCATACTTTTTTGTTTGTTTGGCTATGCAAGCCTTCAAGGCACATTCAACAGAGTAACCTAACAAATAGTAAGCACCAAAATAGTGTTTAGCTTTAAGAAGCGATGCTGCTTCTTTACGCCTAATTCTTGACAACTCTTGTAGTTCTTCCCGATTCATATTTTCATCATTAAATAATCTATATCCAATCGTCTAATTACGCAATCCTTTTTACTCCATAATGATATCAAAATCTTACTCAAGCCACAACCTAATTATCAATAAACCAATAAAAAACATTGAAAATTATCCCGAAATCCTCTTATCTGTATTGTTAAAATTTTCTATTTCCTCAAAAAGCTCCCACGTCTTTTTCGCCTCCTCCTCATCGATCCGTGAGATAGCAAACCCGGCATGTATCAAAATAATATCCCCAATCTTCGCACCCTCAAGCAAAGTAGTCTTCGCCTTGAACTTATTACCCATCGCATCGACAACCGCGTTGTCGTCTTCAAGCTCAATTATTCTCGCCGGCACTGCTAAACACATCATAATTCCTAATCAATTTAAATACTAAGCTGTCCTGTATCCTGCTCACAACTAAGTTTTCGCTATCGCGGCTCTTCGTGTCCCGTTTATCCGCAGATATCCCGATATATCGGTATACTACCCTTAAGGGTATATAATATATTATGTTGACATTTTAAGCCGTTGCTATTATTTTATGAATTTAATACCAGATTTCTGGGAGATATGTATTTTTAGCGAAAAATGATCTCAGATTGATACTTTTACAGGCAGCAAAATGACAAAAAAAATAACAAAGCAGCAGCTGATAAATCAACTTGAACACACAAAAAATAACTACATTATGGGCTTAGCTGCTTTCAGCATGTTCGATTCAGGACTCACCAACCAGCAATTAGCCCACCACGCTGCTGCTTTTGGGCAGTACACCATCACTTTCGCTCAGGTAGTAACTTTACTGCAAAACCCCAAGGATCGAGAAATAGTCCTCAGGGAGTTCGGCAAAATGCTCATGAGAACACTGATAAAAGAATCGTTCGAGCACGTAAAAGACTACTGCGAAAAAACAGACCAGTACGTCCCTTTCAAGGCCCAAAGCTGGTACGAATTTGCAAGAATGATAAGAAACTTCCTCTCACACAACTGCAAATTCGAATTCAACAAATACGATAAAGACCGCCTGCCGATAACATGGAAAGAAAAAGCCATCACAATAGACCTCGACAACAAAAGCCCGGACATAAGCTTCTTCAGCTACGTAGAAACATGGGAACTCTTCCAGGAATTCACAACCTTCGTAACAAATGATTTAGAATAACCCCCCAACAGTTAGCCCAGTGATTCACGGGGTTTATTTTACCTCCACCCGCTAAAATCCCAGCCGAGAACCAAAAATTCACCAAAACCCCCAAAAAAACCTGCTATTAACCTAAAAACCAGTTGTTTTGTGCCCTACACCCCTATAAACAGCAATTATGGCATTAAAGAGCTATATATTTTATTCTCACTTGATGCTCCCAAAATACCAATAAACAAATGTATCTACCTGCCCTTTTTAACTTTTTATTCCATAGTGACAATAAGTTGTCACTGCCTCGTAAATAAGTGTCGTCAAAGCAACAATTAAAACTATTATTAATCTTTATTAAAAAGATTGGCAATAGGAATTATATGGCGTTATCAAAAATAAGATGTGGAGAAACAATATCTAAGACTATTGAAAAAAACATTTACTTTTCATTTACTGTTAAGTTGATGTCTCAAAAGCTATATCTATTAAGTAGTTCAGGGACAGGCTAAGACATGGAAGGAAAATCCGAAGTGAACCAGACAAGGAAGTCGAGCAAAATTGCGCCAATAGCCCGCTATAAACTTTTGGCAAAGCAATGCAGTGTAAAGACTAATATTGTTACAGAGTATTTTCGTGTTAAATGGGAAAGCAGATCGCATTACATCTTGACTGTAACAAACAACGGCAAAACCATATTTGCCGTAACCTCATCCCACTTGGGTTTGAGATGCACAAGGTGTCAACTCTGTCCCAGGCCAAAGAAATCCTTGAGAAATCATTTTGCAGACTTGTCCTGGTAAATTTCGACTGTACCGACAAAAGTAATGACATAGTCGAATTCTGTGATTTCGTCCGCAAAGGCAGTAACCATCAAATCATTATTGCTTTAATGAATAAAGCTAAAATAAAACTCGAAGAAGAACTTTTCGACATAGGTGTCAATGACGTAGTAACCGGAGTCCATGCAACTGCCAGGCTGCTGTCCAAAAGAATCAGCTGTCATCTCCAACATTGCAAAGAACCTTTGCTTCAGAGTAACACAATAAGACTCAAAAATACCGTTGTAGACTTTGACAGACGAGAAGTCTGGTGCAATGGAACCACCCGAAGATTGCCCGGAATCTTAGCAGATTTACTAAAATATTTTATTAATAATCCAGGCAGAGCAATATCCAGAGATGAACTTCTTACCAGCCCGATCTGGAACGATTCGATATGTTCATCCGCAGAAGAAGGGGGCAAAACTTTCGACGTAGCTATAGGGAAATTAAGAAAAATTATTGAACCATACCCAACCAAGCCTCAAATTATAAAATCTGTTCGCGGAGTAGGCTGGAAATTGTCTTTGGACCTAACAGAATCCTTGAATAATTCCACAATAGCTAATAACCAAATTGAAAGGAATTGATATAACCTTAAACACCATACACCTTAACTCCTCCTGACAAGGGCTCACAATATGGCTTCACCAGCATATATTGCCAGAGCTCGGTTTCCAGCCCGACGGAATAAGTCACCCTACTTAAAACATCACCATCACCTGCGTCCGGGCTGGAGGCTTTTTTTGATCAAACCTGAGAATAATTATTAATTACTGAATTAATTTTCAAAATCTGCCTCCAAAAACCCGTATTACTACTGGATTAAGCTCTAGAAGTAATGAATTAACTTGATACCACAAGTATTTTTCGTTGTAATAAACAGGATATTTGTTTTGGAATAAATAGTCAACGCAAGAATTATAGCCTATAGGCTTATCTGAGATTAAGGCAATAGCTCATGCGGAGGGGCTATTGTCAAACTCCTGTTTCTTAGCCGTTCTTTGGTCTCCCCTTACTTAAAACGTGTACTATCGAACAGAAAAAATAAAATCAGCCAGGCCTTCTGAAAATGCTATATTCCGACCAATTACCTTGAAGCAATAAAAACTGCTCGTTATTATTTACCTCTTCCAGCTGCTGGTTTTCAGTATTTACAAGAGGCTCACTCATAGTAGCTTGAGATATATTTCCATCAGGGGTAAGCACTTCCAAAGTTTCTCCTGCAAAAATTTTATTCCTCACTTCGAGAACACTCTGACCACCAATTTTTTCTCCGGTTATATTTCCTACGAAAACCGTATTTATTTTAGATTCGTTTTTTGCATATTCATAATCTTCAGGCCCGACATTGCCTTTCATAAATCCCTGGCAGTACCCCCTATTTGGTACTCTGTTTAACGATTCGTAGGCCTGCTTTTCAGTAAAGGTTTCGCCATCAAGCAAACGCCTGTAAAAAGAAACAACAGAAGCAATATAATGGATCGATTTCATTCTGCCTTCGATTTTAAAGGCCATAACTCCTGCTTCTATGAGCCTGGGCACATAATCAAAAAGAGCGAGCTCTTTTGAGTTAAAAATATAAGTCCCCCTGTCGTCTTCTATTACGGGCAAATAAACACCAGGTCGTTTTTCTTCTACAAGAAAATACTTCCACCTGCATGGATGTTTACATTCGCCATGGTTTGCACGAAACGCAGTAAGGTAATCACTTATCGCACACCTGCCTGAATATGAAAAACAAACAGAGCCATGAATAAAAACTTCTGTCTCTATCTGACCGGCAAGATTCTTTTGAATATCTATTATCTTCTCAAGGGAAAGCTCCCTGGCAAGATTTACTCTTTTAGCGCCAAGCTGCTTATATGCCATCGCTGTCTGAAAACTAACGGTATTTGCCTGTGTGCTGATATGAATATCTGCGCTGAGTCCAAGTTTATTTAACTCAGACAAAACTCCCATATCCGCTACAATAAAAGCGTCAACACCAATATCATCAAGTTTTTTTGCGGTCTCGATAAGCTTTTCGTACTCATCTGAAAAAGGATATATATTTAAAGTCACATAGCCTTTTTTGCCGTTTTGATGCAGAAAATCAAGACCCGCTTGTGCATCCTGCAAAGAAAAATTACCCGCAAAATTGCGCAAAGAGCCGAATTCCATACCAAAGTAAACCGCGTCAGCACCATATTTAACTGCCCATTTAAGTTTTTCGAGATTTCCCGCAGGTGCAAGAAGTTGAGGTTTCATTAACACACCTATATCCTGTAAAAAAAACTGTTACAACCATAGAACCAATATAAAAACCTTAGCATAGCATTTTGAAGATTCTGCGCCAAGCTGCATCCTGAATCAGCCCCCCGAATCAGCATAATTTTAAAGAAAATCACCTGAAAAGTCGATATCTTATACCATTCATGGTAATAAATTT
>JAGLTN010000241.1 GCA_023135255.1 Planctomycetota bacterium | reverse complement strand
GATTCGCAGGTCCTCGATTCGCCCGTTGGTGCAGCTACCGATATAGGCCTGGTCCATCGCCTTGCCGCTGCATTCGTCGATTGGGACACCCCCGCTTGGTAAGTGCGGCAGGGCGACCATCGGCTCGAGCGCAGAGCAATCGAACTCCTCGACTTGTCGATACTCGGCGTCGGCATCGGATTCATAGACGGTGTACTGCTTTTCGTCCTTTAGATGCTCGTCGAGATATTGTTTGGTCGTATCGTCGAAGGCCATGATACCGTTCTTGGCGCCCGCCTCGATAGCCATATTCGTCATAGTCATCCGGGCCTCCATGGTCATATCGCCCAAGGCAGGCCCGACAAACTCCATAGCCTTATAAAGCGCACCATCAGTGCCGATCCTCGCGATAACCGCCAGGATAATATCTTTGCTGTAAACGCCCTTTCCAAGTGAGCCTTTAAGAACAAACTTAATCGACTGCGGCACCTTAAACCAAAGCTGACCCGTAGCGATCGAAGCTGCCAGATCCGTCGAACCGATACCGCTGCTGAAAGCACCAAAAGCACCATAAGTACAAGTATGTGAATCACCGCCGACAATTACTTCACCTGGGCGAATATGACCCTGCTCAGGCAGTAGTGCGTGACATACGCCTGCTTTGCCAATCGGATAATAATACTTAATATTCTTCTTCCTGGCCCAGGTATCAAGCCTTTTATGCAGCTCAGCAGATTTAATATCTTTGGCAGGCTGAAAATGGTCAGGAGTTACTACTATCTTTTCAGCATCGAAAACTTTATCGATACCCTTTTCCTGCAGCATAGAAATCGCAGCAGGCGTAGTAACATCGTGACACATCACGATATCTATATTCGCATCGATAAGGTCTCCAGCTGTCACCTTGTCTTTGCCAGCTGCTCTTGCCAGAATCTTTTCCGTTATCGTCATACCCATTACAATTGTATCCTTATATTTGGGTTTCTAATCCTTTTTCTGTACTGCTACCATTTTATTAATCGCATCAATAAACGCCTTGGCTGAAGCTTCGATAATATCCGTCGAAAGTCCCTTGCCGATAAACAATTTATTGTTGTTGCTTATCTTGACAATAGATTCACCCAAAGCCTCTTTACCTTCTGTCACCGCATGTATCGAATAACTTTCCAGCTTCGGCTTTTGACCAGTCGCTATCCGTATAGCTTCATAAGCGGCATCAACAGGCCCGTCACCGCATGCAGCTACTTTCTCAGTTTTTTCACCTTTAACACTGACTATCACACTTGCCGTCGGCAAAGGCCCGCTGCCGCAAGCTATCTGCAAATACTCAAGCTTATAAATCTGCTCAACAACATGTATCTCATCGTTAATAATAGCCTCAAGGTCCTCATCAAAAACTTCTTTCTTCTTATCAGCAATTTCGAGAAACTTTCCGTAAGCCATTTCAAGCTCATCATCGGTCAGCTTAAAACCAAGCTGATTACACCTGTCAACAAAGCCGGCTCTTCCGGTGTGGCGACCAAGTACCATCCTCGAACCGCCAAGCCCAATAGTCTCAGGTATCATTATCTCGTAAGTCGAACGATCCTTCAAAAGCCCGTCAACATGGATACCCGCTTCATGAGCAAATGCATTTGCACCAACGATAGCCTTGTTAGGCTGAATCACGAAACCAGTCCGCTGAGAAACCATCTGGCTCGTGCGATATATCTCTTTTGTGTTAATGTTTAAAAGTTCATCAACACTGGCACCAAAGAAACTCGCCCTGGTATGAAGCCCCATAACGATCTCTTCCAAAGCCGCATTGCCCGCACGTTCACCAAGACCATTGATCGCGCATTCAACCTGCCTTGCACCATTTCTGACACCGGCAAGTGAATTGGCAACCGCCAGACCAAGGTCATTATGACAGTGAGTGCTTATTACGCAATTCTCAACGCCCTTGACTTTTGCCTTTATCTGAGCGATTATCTGTCCATATTCATAAGGCAATACATAACCGACGGTATCGGGAATATTTAAAGTCGTCGCGCCAGCTTGGACCACAGCTGTCAAAACCTCTATCAGGAAATCCATCTCAGTCCTGCAGGCATCTTCAGGCGAAAATTCAACATCGTCAGTAAACGTCTTTGCATACTCAACCGCTTCGACAGCCATCTTCAATACCTGCTGAGGACTCTTGCAAAGCTTATGCTCCATATGAACGGGCGATGTCGCGATGAAAGTATGGATCCTTTTCTTCCGGGCAGCTTGCAAAGCCTCACCGGCAGATGCGATATCCTTCTTATTAGCCCTGGCTAAACCAGCGATAACAGGCCCTTGAACCTGCTCACTGACAAGCCTGGTGGCCTCAAACTGGGCTGGCGATGAGATCGGAAAACCCGCTTCGATGACATCAACGCCGAGTTTCGCCAATTGCTGCGCTATTTCCAGCTTTTCTGTTATCGAAAGCGATGCTCCAGGCGATTGTTCGCCGTCTCGCAGCGTTGTATCGAATATCAAAACTTTATTGTCTGGCATTTTTCTTCTCCTATACTGAATATTTCAGCAGTATATACACAAAGTCTATTAAACTTAAGGTTTTTTTTGATAGGATGTTAATGTTAATGTGTTTTTTAGTGTTTATAGCGCCAGGGGGCGCAGTAGAATAAGGCTAAGGCTCAGAGCAGCCTTTGAGGAAGTGCAACTAATTGTTGTATTACCATTATTCATAAGACATGTATTATAGTAACTTAAACACACTTTGCAAGCACTTTTCCCGCCCAATTCAGAAATAATTTGCCTTTCATCGCTCTGTAGACCCATCGGATGAATCCTGGGCTTTTGCTATATCAGCTGCCAACTGCTCGCTCCTTTTGACATGCCACCTGACTAAATGCGGCGCTCCGAAAATAAAATATACCGCAAAAACCAGCAAAATCACATAAGGCAGCAAACTCGCCAGCGATCCCCCTGGCCCTGTGTAAATACTCCTGAATTTTCCCCCTTCTAATTCACCACCACGAAATCGCAGATAAGTGCGAAAAACCATAAATATACCACTCGAATTAATAACCAGCACATAACAACCAACCAAAAACGCCGCCAAACGAAAAAACGACTCCGTTGTCATTACAAAACTCGAAGAATCAGCAGATTCAGATTTAACGATTTTCCCCGCCAACCAGTCATTTTTTATAAAAAATAGCTTTATCACTGCTGTAATCATCGCTATTGTCACCAAAAACAATATTATATTAATAACAATACCACCACCAAACTTTGACCTGTCAAACAAAAAGTAAATCGTTGAAGGCAAAACAGTACCCAACAACCGAAAGAGCATCAAAATACCAGCTGATACCAGTATAATTTTTGTCAGTTTTTTTGAATCGTTCATATTTCATCCCTTTTATGTTAGTCCGCTTCAATAGCTAAATTCAGGCTTTTTAACTTAGATATCTGCCACCGAATAAATCTTTTCATACCAAACAATAAATATAACGCAACCACCATTTTCACCAACCACGCCACTATCTGCATATTTTTACGAGAATCAATATTGAGCAACGTAAGCATTTCATTGCTGCTGACCCATCTGCTGATCTCACTCGGCAAAACCAAAATAGCTTTAAACAAATCACCCAAAAGGTAATATTCCTTAATGCTGCCAGCTAAAAGCAGACCACCTGCAAATATCCCCGCACCAATAAAAAGCCTCACCACCCACTGCTCAGTTGCCTCTTCACTGTTTTTACCAAGCTTAACTGCCAATTTATCTGATTGAAATATTAGAAAATAAGCAATCAAGCCGTAAAAAAACAAACCAAACAAAGAATGCAAGAACCACTCATTCCCATCTGCCGAACCAAAATAACATCTCCTAAGAGCTCGAACTGCATCCACAAAAGCATTGACACCAATAATAAAAAAAAACACCTTCGCAGTAGCCTGCAATTTTGTCATTTCAATTCTCCTACTATAAACCGACACCAAGTCCGCCATAAATATTGCTGAAGACTTTAAATATCTGAATAATAATCATAATACAAACGCACGCATAAATTACCTTGGGAAGCCAGTTAGCAAAAGTTTCAAAACAGAATTCTGCCCTGTCAGCGCTTATATCAGCTAACTTAGCGGTAACTTTGTCCATCGTACCAGACTCTTCGCCAACATGCCAGAGGTCTACAAACTCTGCAGACAGCTGCTCAGCGATGAAACCTTCGCTGGTGTTACTGCCAGCCCTTGCTGTACCGGCTCCGCCTTGCAATAAGCGTTTCACAACAGCATTACCCGTCAACTCACAAGCTGTCTGGGCTGTTTCGATCGCACCCAAGCCAGCGGAGGAAAGCATATAGAAACTTCTGCA
>JAGLTN010000240.1 GCA_023135255.1 Planctomycetota bacterium | reverse complement strand
CTCCGATCCTCGGATACGCCTGCCATAACAATATCGAATCATAACCGCCAACCTGCTGCTGACCATCATCAAGAAAACTGTTCAGCTTATACCCTGTCTGACCGTCATAAAAACTGCTGTCATACATGAAAGTAAAGTGACATGCAAAATTCTCACTTTGCCATTTCAATTCATCCCTGTCATAAATTGAAGTATCCAGAGCATTAGCTCTTCTCTGCTTTACCACCTCAGCAATTTTTTGATTTGCAGGCAGACTCAGACTGTCAATTTGAATATTACGTATCTGTATCTTACCTGGAGTTTTATCAAAAAAACCATCCATCCCGATTATAGGCATGAGCCATGTTGCCTTATGATCAAAGTCAGGCACCGCAAATGTTCTGCTTACCCGATGCCATCTGCCGTCATCTGGTATTTCGATCCCGCTGTCTTCCATCCTAAGCCATCCAGCTTTGACATCGTCTTCTTTTCTGTGAACATCAAAAGTAACGTACAGAAAATTACTACCGCTCAAACAACGAGCCTCCACGCTTATTTTAAATCTCTGCAATGGTTGAAAATTAAATAATTTCGACAGTTCGACATCGAGCCTTGTCCACGCCCTGACTCCGTCAAAATCGAATTCAAAAATATCCCCAACCTCACCCGCAAGAACCCTGTCACGATATGTACTTAACAATCCAAGCCATTCGGCATAGTCCTGACCCCGGGTCGGACCATAAATAAAATATCGGGTGACATTAAGACCAAGTTGGGCTTCAAGGCTTGATTTAATCAGACATCGATTATCCGGCGAAAAATCACTAACCGTAAGATCAACACCACCCGCTGAAGCTGTAACAGAAATTGAACATAATAACAATAACCAAAGTCTGTTTACAGCCACAATAACACCTTTCAAATTCTATTAATAGCAAAAACAACCTATTAACTTATAGCTTGTGGACAAATAAAAAACCACGATATTTCGCACAAATATAAAACCATATTTGCGAAAAAGATGATTTGAGCGCATAAAAAAGCCAGATTCTACAGTTCAGAACCTGGCTTCGGAGG
>JAGLTN010000024.1 GCA_023135255.1 Planctomycetota bacterium | reverse complement strand
GATGTGAAGTTGTCATAGTTGCCGCGGAAACGCAGGTACCATGCAAAAGCGAGGATGTACGCCAGTTTGAACAGTTCCGAGGGCTGCAGCGCGGGCAAAGCCCCGATCCTTATCCATCGGTATGTGCCGTTTATCATGGGCACAAAAGGCAGATTTATATATTTGCCCATCAGCACGATGATAAGAAGCATTATTATAAAGCTGTATATCCAGTAGCTTAGTCTTCCTAAGATGCGGTAGTTGATGAAATTGACGATTATAAAACCGACCAGGCCTATAGCGGTGAACATAAGCTGTTTTTGCCAGAATTGCGACATCTCCTCATTCTGACCGGTTGGGCTTGACTGGGCGGGATTGCCTATCGCGTAAAGTGTGCAAATCCCCACTGCTATCAGCAATAAAGCGGCTGTCAGCATTAAAAATCTCGTGAAGATAAGTCGACCCTTAAGAAATTCGTACATATTCGAAAGATAGCATAGAATCGCCAAAATGCTATAGTTCAGTACTGAAATTGCTTATTTTTTTTTCATTTGAACCACTTCAAGTCAAAAAAAATCAAGTAATTTTAAAGTTTTTTTTTAAAAATATGTGAAATTTATCAAAACAATTTTGAAAAGGGTCAATAATATCGATGCTTTAATGTCCCTAAGGGCGTTAATACAGGGGGTTTGGCCGGAAGATTCTGTAATCAGCTGTAGAACTGTTTTTTTTGCGTTTTTGGGCGTTTTTTGGAATTTTTTCCTTGATTAATCTTTTCGGATGTGGTAATTTACTAATGTACCTTCACCAAGGTAATAACCTTGTACAGAGAGATTACTCTTTGTGCGCGTTTCGCACTTAGTGCGAGAAAGGAGATGCCAGGGCTATATGAAGAGAAAGTCCGGTATGCTGTCTGGCCGGGCGGTTGGTCAGGGTGTGTTGTTTGGTTATTGTTTTTAGGCATTTCCTGATTGAGTAAGTTAAGGCAGTATATATATATTAAGTCAAAATGTGCGGGGCACGGTGTCCTGCCAAAAGAAAAGACGAAATGAAAGGAAAAGAAAATGAAAAAATTAGTATTAGTATTGGCTGTACTTATTGTTTCACTGCCGGCGATGGCAGCTGTTACAATTACAGCAGACTGTAACGACGGTGTTTACACAGTCAGCTATGCAACTGACGGTAACCTTCCAAGAGCATTTGCTCTGGATATCACTGTTGCTACTGGTACAATTGATGCTGTAGGCGGCCTTAGTGCTGACTATGACATCTATCCGGGTTCAATTGTTATCATTGACGGCGACGTTAATGATCCGGGTTCAGCTGTTTGTGACGATAGTTATCCTGATACTCTTGGCGGAATCGGGACTGCTGGTATCACAGTCGAAATGGGTTCACTTTATGCAGATGGCGACCCTGCTCCTGCAGCAAGTGGTATACTCTTCACTTTCACAACAAGCGAAGCTGAAACTGTTGCAACGGTTACTGAAAACGGTATCCGTGGCGGTCTTGTTATGGAAGATCCGGAAGAACCTATAGTACCTACAATCACAGTTGTTGATTGTGAAGGTGGTTGTGCAACTTGTCCTGGTGATATGATTGGTACTACTGAGGTTATTGACCTGAGTGACCTTACAGAGATGGTAAGAGTTCTCTCAGAGGCAGGTTCACCATTTGTTGTACCTTGTGAGGAATAAATCTTTGTATGTAATTTATTGAAAAAGTAGTTGAAATATAAGTGAAGATATCAATGTTTATTTTAAAGAAGGAGTAGAATGATGAAGAAGTTATTTGTTTTAGTTATGTTATTGGCGATTAGTGTTGTTGCTTCAGCAGTGACGGTTGAGCTTCAGGCTCCGGCAACTGTAGCGGCTGGTGGTCTTATAACCATCAACCTTTACTCAGATACCGCAGTAGGTGACTTTACAGTTATCAGTATCAGCGATGGTGCTGCTGCTGGTGTAGCTACCAATGCTGTTGTTAATGCTGGTTTTGACTGGGCTATGTTTACAGGTCCTGGTACACTGAATACAGGCGGTTTTCTGGTTCAGAACGCAACAGGTAAGACTAACTTTGGTTCACCTCTGGTAAGTGGTATTCTCTACAG
This sequence comes from Planctomycetota bacterium, assembly GCA_023135255.1. Lineage (GTDB taxonomy): Bacteria > Planctomycetota > Phycisphaerae > Sedimentisphaerales > Anaerobacaceae > JAGLTN01. The sequence goes on along the minus strand of JAGLTN010000024.1, from coordinate 140 downwards.
CTTTGATTATACTGTAGCAGCTGGCGCAAGTGGTATTATTACTATTACCGCTAGTGGTAATGCTGGTGGTACTGGAATTGCAAGTGCTGCAGTGGAAGTTATACCAGAGCCAATTACAATCGCATTGCTCGGTCTTGGTG
>JAGLTN010000239.1 GCA_023135255.1 Planctomycetota bacterium | reverse complement strand
CTGATAACCTCAACATCGTCAGCCGTCTTACGTTCCATCTCCGTAACTTCCTCAGGCCTTTCATCGATAAGTACTACGATCAGTTTCGCCTCAGGATGATTTGCGCTTATCGCGTTTGCGATTCTCTGCAATAGCACAGTCTTACCAGTCCTGGGAGGAGCAACAATAAGACCACGCTGACCCTTGCCGACAGGTGTCACCAAATCGATTATCCTTGTACACATATCTTCCGGATCATGTTCGAGAATAATTCTCTCCTCCGGATGCAAAGGCGTAAGGTCGCTGAATACCACCTTCTCAGCAAGATTGTCAGGGTTCTCATAGTTGACTGCCTCGACCCTCAACAGGGCGAAATATTTTTCAGAATCTTTAGGCGGTCTTATCTGCCCCGAAACTGTATTACCCGTACGAAGACCGAAACGTCTTATCTGTGATGGTGAAACGTAAATGTCGTCAGGAGATGAAAGGTAATTATAATCGGGATTCCTCAAAAATCCGTAACCGTCAGGCAATACTTCCAGAACGCCCTCGCCATACAAAAGACCGCTTTCCTGGATACGTTTTTTCAATATCCTGAAAATCAAATCCTGCTTCTTAAGCGCGGTATATTCTTTAATATCTTCGTCCTTGGCAATAGTATGCAGCTCAGAAACCGTAAGCTTCTGCAAATCGGTAAGGTAAAGACCTCCCTTTTTGACTCGCTCATATTTTGCATGAGTGGATTCATCTTCGACGGTTTTGTCTCTGTTTTTATGCTTTTTCTTAAAAGATTTTTTGCCGGACGATTTTGATCGTTCTTTTTTCTCTTGTTCCTCAGCCTGCTCTTTTTCAGCAACTGCCTCTGTTTCCACTGTTTCAATCTCCTTAACTTCTTCCTCAGCCGACTCTGCTTCTACTGCGACTTCCTCTACAGCTTTTTTAGCCTTAGTCTTTTTGACTTTTTTCTTAGTGGCTTTCTTCGTCTTTTTGGTGGCTTTAGCCTTAGCCATAATTACTCCTTTACTTTCCTTAAAATACACCTGATAACAAGGCTATTTATTTGCTTTCCTTATGGAAATTATATTAAGATTTGAATTTTTGATAAAACCTGAAACTAACCTTTAAATGGGATATTACTGCCAAGCAAAAACAAACCCCACTGCCGTTTATAAACCAAATTGTGAGAAAATCCTACCAACTTGCTTGACCAAAACCGATAAGCCCGAATTGTTTATGACCGCATTATCGGCCAACTCAGCCTTGGTGTCCAGAGAAATTTGAAAATTTTCTCGTATTTTTAATTGTTTTTCATCAAAACCGCCTTTTTTTTGCACTCTTGCAACCCTTATTGCGTAATCGCACTCCACAAAAACCAGCTTATCACAGTATTTATCCAACCCCGTCTCAACCAAAAGTGCCCCGTCAAGCACTATCGCTTTAATATCATCTCGTCTGCTATATTCCTCGATCATCCCCTCAACACACCCGATAATCCGCCAGTGCATTATGCTGTTCAATTTTGATAGCTTCTCGCCGTCAGAAAATACGATTTCCCCTAAACTGCGCCGATTAACCCGCCCGTCATCGTCCAATATCTTCTCACCAAAGCACCCGACAACCTCAGCTTTTACATCAGCCCTGTCCAAAAGCTCATGGCCGATCTTATCCGCATTGATCACCCCACAGCCCAACTCGCCAAACTCCGCTGCCGCACAACTTTTCCCTGAGCCGATACCACCCAATATCCCGATCACCATTTTTTTATAATTATCATTTCCCACAACCCACAATTTTAACCCCCACACCCCAACCTGTCAAACACTACCCCAAAAAATCAATTCTCAATTCGTAATTCCCGTTTTTGCTTTACTATCCAGCTTCAATGCCTCATAATACCCCCTGAAAAAGCAGCGAAAAAAATGAAACTATAAAATTAAAGGAGATCTTCTCATGCCAGCTTTTTTTATGCTAATTTACTTTGCCTGCGTGATCAGTATAATTATTTGTATGATTAGGCTATTCATACGCCTTATCAAAGCCGTCGAAAAAATAGCAAATTCAATAGAAAACTGCTGCCAAACCAAAAACACTCAACCAGATTCAACAAATAACTGCTGATAACAAAGCAGCGGCAAAAGATAAAAAATAGAGTCCGGCAACCTCGCATCATGCGGAACTGTCGGACTCTTAAAGGAGAGAGATATTAGACAATTATTTCAGTTAATTTTATTCTGCTGCGTTAACAGCTTTACTGATACTCTTCAGAACATATTTGTTCACTACAGTCTCCCAGCTCATATCAGTGGCAAAAGATAAAAAATAGAGTCCGGCAACCTCGCATCATGCGGAACTGTCGGACTCTTAAAGGAGAGAGATATTAGGAAATTATTTCAGTTAATTTTTGTTCTGCTGCGTTAACAGCTTTACTGATACTCTTAAGAACATATTTGCTCACTACTGTCTCCCAGCTCATATCAGCGGCAAGGGCAAACCCTGATCTCAAAAGCTTCTCAGCTTCAAGGTCATTCTCTGCGATACGTGAACAGATCATTATCGCAAGCCTTTTGCTCAAATCTTCTTCAACATGCTTTCTGAGCAGATTCTCATTATAGATAAGCTCATCGATCTCATTACACTGATAGTGCGAGATATCCGTATAGTCGGCGATTATCACATTGTCACAGCTTGCCCCGCTGGTAATGTCATTTACAAACCCCGCACATCCGCAGACATTGCTCACCACACAAATCCCGCCGAAAGTAAGCGACTCAAGCTGGGCGATCCCGAAAGGCTCATAAACGCTCATCCCGAATTCAACATCACTGCCTTTGCGGATATCCATAAACTCCATATCCTCCGGCATCATCCTGCCGCAAAGCTTCGCTGTAAATCCGAACTGGTTAATAAAGACCACCTTAATATTTCTGCTCCTGGCATTGAACAACTGTACCTCACTGTTAAACTCAGCCTCACCTCCGGATAGGTCAGGCCAGCCCTCCCTGTGAGCTACAGGCCAATGATAAGATGTCTCCATGTGATGAATATCATGGCTGTTACGCTGACAGGTTTCAGTCGAAAGCACAAGCAACACACCTGTCTTATTCTCTTTCTGGAACTGCTTGTCTATTTCCTCAAGAACCTGCAAATCACGCCAAAGCCCTTTGCTTTTAACAAGCCTTGTCACATGAGTAAACAAATAGTCAGGCCTATACCCAAGAAGATTAAAACAATACTCCTGAAGCCTGCTCTTTGATCTAAGCTTTTCCTCAAGGCCAATATCATAAGCCGGTATCCCGTTATAAACGATATCTATCGGGCATTCTTTAAATTCAGGTGCAAGAAATTTCAATTCCTCAGCGGTATAATCGCCCACCGCGCATATCGCATCGCAATATTTCGATGCCTCGACAAGCGGGTGCTTAAAATAGTCATCCTGACTGCCGAAAACATCCTCAAGGTAAAGTCCCTTATTCCGGGCATTTTCAAGAACGTTATAGAAAATCGTATCATGCCCCGAATGGCTTTCCACTATCCTGCGAATCGTCGCCACCTCGTGCGCATAAAATACCGTTTTAAAATCACAATATGGATCCATTTTCCCCGCCAATGCTGTCGGCATCCCCATAAACTCATGCGATACGATAACAGTAAAATTGCTTGCCGCTTCAATAGATTTCAATATCGCAATAGCTGCCGGCGCAATCCTGACATACTGCTCAAACTCCCAAAGATCCTCATATCGGTCACTCGGCACTTCAAACCTGTGGTACATCTGCTTCTTAAGGTTATTCACAGGCCCCTTGTGCATTTCGCTGACATCAATAAGAATTATCTCCGGACTGCTTTCGATACCGGTTTCCTCATCAACGAATCTCTTCCTGCCGTAAACTATCCCGACATTATAAATATTTTCAATGTCACGGAACTGCCCCGAAAACTCACACTTGTCATACCCGTCGATCGTTGAGTAAAAGACTTCACTTCCCTCACCAAGCCTGTCCTGCAAGCCACCTTCTTTACTAAATAAGGGCCCAACAAGAAT
>JAGLTN010000238.1 GCA_023135255.1 Planctomycetota bacterium | reverse complement strand
CGCTCTTTGTGCCCCGTTTAGAGTCTCGTTATATTGATCTGAATACACTTTTTAAACAAAAAAAACAGCTCAAAAACAGCTTAAAGTATTTCTGTTAAAATCTGCTGCAGCTGGTTAAAAAAATACTATTTCCCAAACACTAATTATACCAAAGCCAACAAAAGGTGTAATTATGGGAACACTTCCGGTGGCGGAGGCCAGGGGTATGGTGCTCCGCATTCACAGTCGGTTGGCGCAAATCCACCCGATGCCATTATGCTTTGCAATAAAATGTTCAGGTCAACTAAAGATACCCACAGATTACGATCAAAATCTACGCAAGCGTCATAATCAGGATCGCCGTATGGGACCAAATAATACATCGGATCTGTCATCAATATCGCCTGAACATTGTCAATATCCGTCTGAGTCAGCATGTTGTCATTATTCGTGTCACCATAACACTGGCTCAACCAATCCCAGCACGCCGGCCATGGAACGGAACAACTGCAATCATCTTCGAATGGATTCCCACAATTTAACCACTGATCACCAAGCAGAGCGTAGTCTATCATGTTTACATCACCGCTTTGATCCAAATCAGATCCACTGCACCAGTTAGGAGCAACGCAGCCACCTGTCAACCATTTATCGGCAAGCATGCTCAGATCCAACCATCCAACATAACAGTCACCATCTATGTCAACATCTATTTGACATTCATATATCGTGAAAACGTTATCGCTGGTGTCGGAGGCATCAGCGTAATTAACAGCAAGTACACGCATGATCCAACCGTCCCAATTAGTTTCCGGAACTATCCAATCGTACCTGCCGGTATTGCCAATGTTAGGCGGGTTAACCTCCGTCCAAGAAATGCCATCCCATGAATACTCAACAATAATATCTGTTATTGAATTAATCGTTGACCATCTGACTGTATGAGTATCTCCGGACAGCAAGAATTCCCCGCCCCTAGGCGAAAAAAGCGACACCGTTCCGCTCATAATATAAAATGTGCCATTGCTGGTATCAACAGTATTCGAGTCAGATGCATCGCTAATCCTGATTATTGCTTCATCAGAAACTATATCTGGAACCAGCCAGTCATAACTGCCCGTGTTTTCGATAGTACAGGGATCCACTCTTTCCCATATCAATCCATTATCGGTGGAATATTCAATTACAACCTCATCGATAGAATCAATAGCAGCGAACTGAATGTTCCAGTCCGAGTTAAAAAGCAATGTTTCATCGCCGTTAGGCGAGAGCACAGTAACAGGACATGAAAGAATCATGAACGAAAGATCGCTGGTATCAGAAATGTTCGGGTCATTAGCATCTGTAACACGCACCAGCGAGTTATAGGAATGGACAAGTGGAAGCAACCATTCATACCACCCGAAGTTACCGATATTCCGCGGATCAACCTCTATCCAACTCTGACCATTGTCGGTCGAATACTCAAGAAGAACTTCATTGATATCTTCTACACTTTCCCAGGCAATGAACTCATTCGTGTCAGCCAAGAATCTCTCGCCATCGTTTGGGAAGACGACAATTAATCTTTTAATAGAAAATAAATCATTACTCATATCAGAAATATTCGGATCGTCGCTATCAAAGACACGAACAAGACACTGGTCCGACTGGGTTTTGGGGACAATCCAATCATAGCTGCCGGTATTGTCGATGTTAGGTGGATCAACCTCTTGCCAGCTCTGGCCATTATTGATCGAATACTCGATAACAATGTTGCTGATAATTCCATAGGTATCTTGCCAATCGATATAGTAGTTCGTACCACTCAATATTTGCTCTGATCCATCAGGAGACAAAATATCCAGAGTCTTTATTGTGAAAACACTATCGCTGGTATCGACAGTATTCGAATCATACGCGTCAGAGATACGAATAAGACACTGGTCCGACTGGGCTTTGGGGACAACCCAATCATAGCTGCCAGTATTATCGATGTTAGGTGGATCAACCTCTTGCCAGCTCTGACCATTATCAATTGAATACTCGATAAGAATATCGGTTATAGATTCCGTGGCTTGCCACTCAACAGGAAAGTTTTCTCCTGCCCAGAGGTTCTCGTCGCCATTAGGAGACAGGATACGAACAAAATGTAGTGGTGAGATCGCAACTGTCTGGACATATCCACCAACCGTTTTGGTCCAGAGTGGACTACTAGATTCTTTACTAAAAAAGTAAAGATGGCCTGTACGATCACCGCACACGCCAAATTGTCCATCGCAAGTCAGATCAAATGACTGAGGGTTACCAAAGCTGAAAGTCTGCAAAGGCGAACTACCCGCACTGGATAGTACAAACGATCCATTATTACTGGGACTGCCACCCGTTGCTATAGTCTCACCGTCATCGGAAATAGCTGCGCAGTACAAATCACTTCCGCCAATACTAGGAAATGGGACAAAAGACCAGACCGGTGTACCATCGGCGGAACTCCAGCCGGGTGTTCCATCTTTTTCATCATTAAAGTAGCATAAGGCACTTCCGGTACTATCGCTCGGATCATCATTACAACCTACCAAACCGCGGCCATCTCCAGTCATATAAACATGAATATAATCCCCACTCCATTTCGTATGTTTATACCCCCAAATCGCTGTTCCGCGAGGGTCATATAAAAGGACAGAACTGCCGGTACTTACAGCAACGTATCCCGGCGTAGAAGTTGCAACCCAGTATGCTCCTATACCTTTAGTCCATAACGGTGAGCTGCTTGCAATGGAAAAAAGGTGAACATCCCCTGCCCCGGTTGAGACTATATAGTTGCCATCAGGTGAAATTCCAACGCAGGTTTCCCTGCCCGCATGGGACCAAACCAATTCACCATCATTAATGTTCCTATATACATAGAGTTTGTCGCTACAGCCTGCGATAACATATTCTCCATCAGAGGAAATAGCAACGGTTTTCGATTCCCGTCCCATCCATCCGCCACCATATCCTGATGAGATTGGTATATCTTTGTCCCACAAAAGATTTCCATCAGCTTCAAATAGGTAGAGCTTATTGCCCAAACTTCCAACGGCTATGTATAATCCATCGTAAGAAATAGCAACAGAAGCTACCTCTGCACCAGTATCGTAGCTCCAAAGATCATTGCCATCTGCATCGTATGCATAAACGTAATGATTACTACTGCCTGCAACTACAATTTGGTCAGAAGCCTGTAGAGAAACTGTGCACAACAAAACAAGAACGGTTACAGAGAATGATAAAGTAGTATTTTTCATTTTCCTATCCTTTCTAATAAGTTTTTTTATTAAAACCGCGTACCGGTATCGCTCTTTTATTCAATTTTGTTAGCGTAAGATAGTTGATCTATAAAAATTCATTTTCTCGCCATTCCGCATTAAACAATAGTCACTTTGCTCAATACACAAACCGAGTTATTATACTATTCCTTAACCATAAATACAAGCCAAAAACGCATCTCTCGCCAGTATGAGGCTATAATTATAGGACTAAGCAGGTTGGTTTCAATTACATGACTTTTTGCTATTTTCAATTACTTTTTAATCAAAAACAGCTCAAAAACAGCTTTTTGGCTGCAAAGAGCTGGTTGTGTGGCAAAGTAACAGGGCAAAATGAAGAATTGTTATTTTTTTTACATCAAAAACAGTTGACAATTGTTTATCATTGGCTAAAATATTGGTTTTTCTGTAAGTAATTGGAGCTTCTCTATGAAGAGTTTTTTAGCAAAAAAAGATCAAGTTGAACAAAAATGGCTGCTTGTTGACGCAGAAGGCGCGATTTTGGGTCGCATGGCTGCGAGGATAGCACCTATATTAATGGGCAAAACTAAGCCTATATATACTCCGCACGTTGATACGGGAGACTATGTAGTAGTGGTTAACGCGGAAAAAATTAAATTGACCGGCAGAAAAGCTGAGACAAAAGAGTATGACTACTATACTCATTTTCCAGGCGGCCATAAATATGTCAGTTTCGCTGATATGATGGAAAAGAAGCCTGAAAGGGTTATCGAACTCGCTGTCAGGCGTATGATGCCCAAAAATAAGCTTGCTGTAGCTATGATGAAAAAGCTGAAAGTTTATCGTGGTCCGGAACATGAGAACCAAGCACAGAAACCTGAAAAAATAGAACTCTTTTAGTTTAAGAAAGATTTTAGATTATGGCAGAAACCAATAGCGAAAATACGCTCGATATATCGGTACCGACGACGGATGCAGCAACTGTTGTTGCCCCTTCCGCTAAGAAAGGGCCTGACAAAGGTGGTTTTTATTGGGGTCTGGGAAGAAGGAAAAGCTCTGTTGCCAGAGTAAGGATCAAACCAGGTGACGGCAAACTCCTTATTAACAAAAAAGAATTAACGGACTATTTCGTAAGAAAACAGGATCAGGATTCTGTCGTAGCTCCTCTTTCAGCGATTGACGGACTAAAGTCGTTTGATATTTTCATCAACGTTAACGGCGGCGGGATTACAGGCCAGGCTGGTGCTTCAATGCTCGGCGTTGCAAGAGCGCTGAAGAATTATGATGAGAATCTTCTTGGTGTACTCAGAGAAGGCGGTTATCTGACTCGTGACAGTAGAATGGTCGAGAGAAAGAAACCTGGTCAAAAAGGTGCAAGAAAAAGATTCCAGTTCTCGAAACGTTAATTGCATATTTTACCACAGATTATTACAATGGCCGTCGAGAGAAAAACTCGACGGCTTTTTTTACATACCCTTGAAGGGTAAGAAATGTCCGCGAGGAAAATTATAATTCCGATATACATCGGGATACCCGCGTATAAACGGGAAAACTCAATTGTGAGTAATATACATTTAAAAAAAACGAAAGGAAAGTCCGATGGTTAAGGTTGCGATTATCGGTGCAAGCGGTTATACCGGCTCGGATGCAATTGATATTCTTTTAAAGCATAACAATGCAGAGCTGACTTATTTGACTGCTTTGCCGGAGGAATGCGGAGCGGTAGAAGATGTCTTTCCAAAATTCAAGGGAAGGTGCGGTCTTGAGATAGAGCCTTTAGACTTTAGTAAACTTGCTGAAAGTGCTGAGGTGGTGCTTTGCTGTCTGCCTCATAAGGTGTCGATGGGCTTTGTACCCAAACTACTTGACGCAGGATTGAAAGTTATCGATTTCAGCGCCGATTACAGGATCAAGGATGCAGCTGTCTATGAAAAATACTATCAGCCGCACACTGATAAGGAAAATCTCAAAACGGCGGTCTATGGCCTGCCGGAATTTTACCGCGAGGAAATTGTGGGTGCAGATTTAGTAGCCAACCCAGGATGTTTCCCGACAGGATTGATCCTCGGCATTGGTCCGTTGCTTAAAAACAACCTCATTAGGATAGATTCAATTATCGACAATGCTGTTACAG
>JAGLTN010000237.1 GCA_023135255.1 Planctomycetota bacterium | reverse complement strand
ATTCTCATCACCCGCTTTCTTCGTGCGCGGTGATTTCGATTTGCTATCGCAGCTCTTCGTGTCTCATCACCCGCTTTTTACATGCGCGGGGTTAATTTGCGGATTCTCCAATTCATAAAAAATTATTTTTTTTTGAAAAATGTGCGTCACGTTTTTACGTTTTGTTTAACTTATATATAGTGAGCAGGTTTCTGGAAATATTTGAAAATTGAATATTGGCTTCAGAAAAGGTGGTGAAAAGGGGGATAAGGGTTGTTTTTCATCTCATGTTGGATCTTTGCTGATTTTGTATGGTCCGACTAATGTATAAAAGTTTTACAGTATCTTTTTTTAAGAACCTCTGCAGCATGTAATGTGGAAAAGGGCTTTGCTGCAGGGGTATTTTTATGCGCGTAAATCGGGGAGGTAGAATTATTAGAGCAGCCTTTAACAGTTCTCTTGCAAATGGTGGGGTAAAGTTATATAAATAAAGGCATTATGGCAGAGAATTTTCAAGAGAGAATTGCGAAATTAAGGCAGGAAATCGTCAGGCATGATCGGCTTTATTATGTTGATAATGCCCCTGAGATTTCTGATGGGCAATATGACTCGCTTTTCGCCGAGCTTAAGGAACTTGAGGCAGAGAGGCCGGAGTTAGTAACAGCGGATTCACCTACGCAGCGGGTTTCCGAGAGGCCTATAGATGGGTTTGCTTCGATAAGGCATGCGGCAGCTATGCTTAGTATTGATAATACATATAATGCTGATGAATTGCGGAAATTCGACGAGCGGGTTCGCAAGGGGCTTGAAAGTGATGATTTTGAGTATGTTGTTGAGCTTAAGATAGATGGGTTGGCGGTTAATTTGCGTTATGAGGAAGGCAAATTGGTTAGTGCTGCTACCAGGGGTGATGGGGCGGTTGGTGATGATGTTACGAGCAATGTGCGGACGATACGGGCTGTGCCTTTGAGCTTGGCGGGGGTTGGGTGGCCTGGAGTTTTAGAGGCGCGGGGTGAGGTTTATATGCCTAAGAAGTCTTTTGCAAGGCTTAATGAATTGCGTCAGGAGGCGGAGGAAAGTTTGTTCGCTAATCCGAGGAATGCGGCGGCAGGGTCGTTGAAGCTGCTTGATCCGAGAATTACGGCGGGGAGGAATCTTTCTTTCTTTGCTTATGCTACGGGGCAGGTTTCTGAGGGGTTAGCGGATAATCATTATGACAGTTTGATGGCTTTTAAAAAGCTGGGGCTGGCGGTTAATCCGAATGTTCAAAAGGCGAAGAACATCAATGAGGCTATCGAGATATGTGCGGGTTGGCATGAGAGGCGATATGAGCTTGATTACCAGGTAGACGGGATGGTGATAAAAGTAAATCGATATGACCAGCAGAGTATTTTGGGGTCGACGGGACGGGCGCCGAGGTGGTGCATTTCTTATAAGTTCCCGGCTGAGCGGGCAAAGACGGTTGTTACGAGTATTGATGTGCAGGTGGGCAAAAGCGGGATATTGACGCCTGTAGCGAATTTCGAGCCGGTACAGCTTGCGGGGACAATGGTTAAGAGGGCTTCTTTGCATAATTTTGATGAGGTTGCCAGGCTTGATGTGCGAGAGGGCGATAGCGTATTGATCGAAAAGGCAGGGGAGATCATTCCGCAGGTTGTTGAGGTGTTGAAAGATGAAAGGCTTGATGGGTCGAAAGCTTTGGAATTGCCGGTGGAATGTCCAAATTGCCATGGAGCTATAGCCAGGGATGAAAATGGAGTTTATATTCGATGTCTGAATCCGGAATGTGGAGGGCAGTTTAAGGAACTGCTGAAATATTTTGCGGGCAGAGATCAGATGGATATTGAGAATCTGGGCGCATCTCTGATCGAACAGCTGGTTGATGTGGGGCTGGTTAAGAATTTTGCTGATCTTTATAAGCTTACGAAGGAACAATTGACGGCTCTTGAGAGGATGGCGGAAAAAAGTGCTGATAATGTTATAAAGGCTATAGAGAAGAGTAAGGCCCAGCCTTTGTGGAGATTTTTGGCGGCGCTTGGGATAAGGCATATCGGTAGTCAGTCGGCGCAGATATTAGCGGAGCATTTCGGGTCTCTGCAGGCGATAAGAGATGCTGATGAGGAGACTTTGGCGGGGGTCGACCAGATAGGGCCTGTGATGGCGAAGAGTATTTATGATTATTTTCGTAATGCTGATAGTGTAAAAATTATTGATGAGTTGTTGGCGGCAGGGGTTAAGGCTGAGCACGAGTCGATGAGGAAAAGTGATGTGCTGGTGGGCAAGACGATAGTTGTTACGGGGACGCTGGAGACGATGACCAGGGACCAGGCTAAGCAGGCGATAGTTGAGGCAGGCGGGAAGGTATCTTCGAGTGTCAGTAAGAAGACGGATTATGTTTTGGCGGGGAAAGAGGCTGGCAGTAAACTTGACAAGGCTGTGGCTTTGGGAGTTACGGTAATAGATGAACAGCAATTTATTGAAATGATTGGTTAGCAGTGGACAATACAACGAAAAAGAAAAAATATATGTTAGAGGCGTTGGAGCTTGCTGGGCGTGGCTTTGGAATGGTAGAACCTAACCCGATGGTGGGCTGTGTTATTTTTAAAGATGATAAGGTGATCGGGCGCGGATGGCATAAGCAGTTTGGCGGGGCGCATGCCGAGATCAATGCTTTGGCGGATTGCTGCAGGGGACACAGCTTTGATAGCCATGGTGCTTCGATGTGTGTTACACTTGAGCCTTGCTGTCACCAGGGGAAGACAGCCCCTTGCACGGAGGCGATAATTGCAGCTGGGATCAGCAGGGTTTATATTGCGATGATTGATCCGAGTGACAAGGTAGCAGGCAAAGGAATCGAGCAGCTAAGAAGTGCGGGGGTTGAAGTTAAGGTCGGGCTTTGCGAAAAGCTGGCGGAAAAACTTAATCCTGCATTTATAAAATATTCAAAGACGCATCGGCCTTGGGTCATTTTGAAGTGGGCACAGACGATTGACGGCAAATTGGATGGGGCCAGCCCTGAGCATAAGTGTATCAGCGGCGAGATGAGCAGGAAAGATGTTCATAAGACACGTAGGAGCTGCCAAGCGATATTGGTTGGGATTAATACTGTGGTTGCTGATGATCCGCTGCTTACTGCCAGGCCTGATAAAGGCAAGAAGCTGTTAAGGATTGTGCTTGATAATGAACTTGAGATACCTGTTGAAAGTCAGTTGTTAAATACTATTGAGCAGGGGGATGTGTTGGTAGTGACAACAGAGGATGTGTTCAGGGCTAAGCAGCAAAAGGTTGAGCAGATAGTTAATAAGAGGGCGGAGATTTTTGCAGCGAAAGGCGATTCTGCGGGGTTTTGTGATTTGGATGATGTGTTGTCAGAGCTTGGCAGGCGAGGGGTGCAGAGATTGCTTGTTGAAGGGGGCAGAGAGGTTATCGGGGCGTTTTTGAAAAACGATCTTGCTGATGAATTGAATATTTATATTGCACCTAAGATATATGGCAGCAAAGGCAGGGTTAATATTTCTGATGCTTTGGCTGGGATTGATCTGGCGGATGAGTTTTTGGATGTTCAGACCGGGCTTTTTGATAATGATGTTAAGATCAGAGCGATATTGAAAGAGTATTAATCACGGCTTTGCAAATTGTTTTAATCATTCTATACCCTTGAAGGCTAATAAATTCCCGCGATAAAACCCCTAAAACCTGATTTTATAATTGTTTATCCGCGAATAGACTGGGCAGTTCAATTGGGATTATTCTACAGAGGGTAGGTCCTGGAGATTTTTTTGTGCCTGCAGCGTGAAAGTAGTGTCAGGGTAAAGTTTAATAAAATCAGTGAGACATTTGCGGGCTTCTATGAGTTTATCTTTTTTAATCTCTGCTTCTTTGGCTGACTGTTCTCTCCAAATTTTTATTTTAAGCAAAGCTAATTCGCATAGAGCTTCCTGTCCACCATCAGTATTTTTGTATTTTTCATGAAGATCTTGAAGTTGTTGTGCTTTAAGCTGCGGATCGTTTATGAGTTTGAATTGCTCTAATAAAATATTGTCTCTCAGTGGGGATTTTGAGTTGGTTTTTTCCAGAAGAATGTTTAGCTGTGATTCAGCAGACAGGTTGTGCGGGTTTATCATTACAAAGTCGGATAGTATCTTATCGGATTGCGAATCTTCGGTTCTGTTTTCGGGGCTTATAATGGTTTGCAGACGATTCAGCCTTCTTTTGATGTCTATAAGTTTGAAGTGTGTTATGGCTGTGTCGGCAGGTGGTTTGAATGTGCTGAAAATTGTATCTTCAGTTTCTTTTTCGTCAGAAGTGGTTTGAAGCAGTTTGCTTATCATATCCTGAGCTTGTGTGCATATATTATTTGCCTGTTCGAATCTCCCCTGGCCAGCCCAGTGCATAGCGATACGCCAGCGTGCTTCGATCGATTCAGGGCTGTTACCAAATTCGCTGTAGAGTCTATACCAGGTTTCCCTTGATCTTCTGAATGGATAATCGAAATAGAAGTGCAGCAATTCCTCTTTGGTGTCTAATGCTTTTATATCCAGGCTGTAGTCATCTAAGAGAGCTTTGTAATACAGCGCGACAGGCATTCGTTTGCTTTGCGGTCTTTTGCTTATGAACAAATCGTACTGCTGGGTTAGTGATTGTCTTTTCTTTTGATAATTAATTTCATCCGGCACAATGAACCAACTTGGCCATCGGTTTTGAGAAAGTGCTTTTTTGATTTCTTCTTTTAGCTTTGCTCTTAACGGGGCTTGTTCTGTGGGATAAAAATATCCTTTGACGATGTATTCTTTAACGGCAGGGGTTGAAATGGTTTTATTCATTGCTTCGGTAATGCTGTGGTTGTGGAACTGGGCTATCTGTTGCGGGTCATTTTTTGCGATATAGAGTTGGTAGTCGAGTTCAGCAAATCCTATATTTTTTTCAAAAACTATTACCGCAGTTATAAGTACTGCAGCTGAGGTTATCCATACCAGTCCTGGTTTGTAACGTGTAAAATGACCAATGCCCAAAACTATTCCAGCGATTGCCAGGGAAATTAACCAGGCACCGATCCATGGAGTAAATGAGAATCCCCATTGTATTGGTTCAGCTAATTTTACTTGGCCGAAAAAAATACAATATAGCAACAGTGGCATTGTGCATAACGAGACAGATATGAACCTTGATCGGAAACGCAGCGGTCTGCATGCAACAGCGATACAGCTTATAAGAAGACAAATTGCAAAGCCCGGCAGATTGGCGAGAGTTGCAGTTAAGATTATAAAAATCAGGCTGTACCTGAAACTCATAAGCTGAGAGATCAGGATGGGTGTAATTGATATTATTGCCATCATCATTGCAACTACGAGTATTAACCATGGGTATTCGAAGATGCTTATGCCGGTTGTGAGCACATTGCCCAAATACCATAATTGCGGTGAGGTAAGGTTTTGATAATCAAAAGACCATAAATACCCGGTGAGCATCTTTGACCAGAAAATAGAGGTAACTGCAAATGCTATAATTGCGAGCATCAAACATTTCAGGACATTTTCATGGCTATAGTGCAGAGTTGGTCCTGCGGTCATGAAAGATTTCGCAGTCGTCTTCGGAGCACTCTTAGCGTTTTTATTTTCCATATTTGTCATTATATTATAATATCCCAAACGTATTCAGCAGTAATATAACCAAAGAGATATTTTTGGTTTTATAGCAGTTGGTTTTTTTCCAAATTATTTATCAGCCGTAAGTGTTACCTGCCTGATCTATGTAAACGGAATTTTTTGAGGTTTTAATTTTGTTGAAAGCTTTTTCTACTTCATTTAGTTTTGGAACTTTAAAGAGCTTGTTGCAATTGGGGCAGCGCAGTCTTCTGTCTGCGGCATATTCTTCGCATCGCCAGTTATGACCACAAGATGGACATTGAGTAATAATCTCCATTTTTCTCTCAGCCTTTACTCT
>JAGLTN010000236.1 GCA_023135255.1 Planctomycetota bacterium | reverse complement strand
ATTTACCGAGTATCGCTCAATACTGCATTGACGTGGAACCGAAATGAGAAAAGGAAAAGAAAAAAGTTCAAAACTAATGTTCTGGATATCCAGGATCTGGCCAGCAACAGCAACGATAACAACGATTTATCACAAAACCAGCAGATACTTAACGACGTGTATGACGCTATGCGGAAATTATCTAAATCTGACAGTTCTATAATCCTCTTATATCTTGATGGGTTAAGCTACGATCAGATTTCAGAGGTTATTGGCATATCGAAAATAAATGTTGGTGTTAGGTTGAATAGAGCCAAGAAAAAACTGGCTCAGTTATTGAAAGGGCTTATCGATGACTTTTGATGAATTACAAAAAAATTGGCAATCCCAGCCAGGCAATTTCACGTTGACTATTGACTCAGATATTCTGTTTAAGCAAGTTGAAAGAAATAAAAGAAGTTTTGAGTCATCTATTCTTTGCCGTGATTTCATAGAAGTTACCATAGCAATAATTCTGTTTTTATTCTTTGCATATATAGGATTTGAATTAAAGCTTTGGCCCGCTTTTTTATTAGCATTAATTTCTTTGTGGATTGCAGGCTTTATGGTTACTGACCGTCTAATCCAAAAAAGAAGACAGCCAAA
The DNA here is from genome assembly GCA_023135255.1 of Planctomycetota bacterium. Taxonomy (GTDB): domain Bacteria; phylum Planctomycetota; class Phycisphaerae; order Sedimentisphaerales; family Anaerobacaceae; genus JAGLTN01. Next base: position 807 of record JAGLTN010000236.1, on the reverse strand, counting down.
AATCACTGAAATATTAACCGATTGTACCAAAGCTTTGCTGTATCAGGTTAATCATCAAATCTGGCTTTTAAAGAACGTGACATGGTGGTATTTATTGCCGCCTGGTATTGGCATTGCTGTTTTTATGGGTTACATAGCTTTTGAAGAAGTTAGCAGAGATGGTATTAGTGGGTCGATTGGTTGGTTATCATTTATTTCAGGATATCTTATTTTCTGCTTCTTTTTCTTTTGGGGTGTGTATTGGTTAAACCAAAGAGCTGTTCGTAAGGAACTGTTACCACGTAAGCAGGAGCTTGAGCAGATTCTTAAAAGCTTAAAAAGTGATGAAGCATAGTTTAACGGTTTTTATTTAAAAGGGGTTAACTTGCCGTTATTTTTTATTAGTCTGTCGAGGCTTAGCAAATTCAGCATTAGAAATCTTGGTTGGTGGAAGTTGCCTTTGCGGTATGTACTGAATTCAGGCCTTTTTAGGTCATTGCCTTGTCTGTCGACTGCTTGTCTCCAGACGCCATGCTCTGGTTTTGGCATTGTTCGCAGTATAAATTCAAAAGTCTTATTGTAGTAATCTGCCGTCCAGTCGGCTCCGGTGTACTCTAAAATTGTTAAACAGCCGATCAATATCTCGGTATGAGCCCACATGGTTTTCATCTCGTAATTTTGACCCTTAGGAGAACCTTCTCTGTCAATCGCGAAATAATGTTCGCTGCCGATTCCGCCATACTTTTTATCCCAGCTTTTGTCTAATAAAGTTCTAAGTCTGCTACTGACTTTATCAAACAGCTGTTTATCCTTTTTCCTGATTGCCTC
>JAGLTN010000235.1 GCA_023135255.1 Planctomycetota bacterium | reverse complement strand
GATGTCCTAAAGCAGACAGAAAATCTAAGTCAGATCAAAACTACTGATAATAACAACGACAAGTCAGATCAGATGAAATCGTTAAAGAATAGTCAGGATAGTGCTTCCAAAAACAGCACAAAACAAAATCAGCCCAGTCAGGTTAATAATAACACCCAGCTGTCTTCCAATTCCACTGAATCACTTTCTGCGTCCGATAATAACGTATTTGGAGTTAAATCAGATAATACTGTTGAAATAGATGTAACAGGTAAGGTTGACAATGTTCCCCAGCCCATCTCGATTGAGACGAATCTTTCAACTAATACTCACCACTCAGAATCCAATAGAGATGTTTCACAGGCTCAAAACATTGAAAACTTATCGCAATCCGTGGCAAAACAGATGCAGAATTCTGTCAATGTTGCCTTAAGTCGCAACCAGGACCAGATTACCGTCAATCTGAACCCACCTGAACTTGGCAGGGTTACAATAAAATTTATCGAAAATCAAAATCAGATCAGCGGTGTTTTGCTGGTTGAGAAAGCACAAATACGTGCTGAAATGGAAAGAGCTTTACCTCAGATTATTCGTAACCTTGAAGGAGCAGGTATCCAGGTAAAACGCATAGATGTAGAAGTTTATGACCAGAATAATACAAACCAGCAGGCTTCTAAAGATCATGGTTTCCAAGGGAGCTTCTCTGCTCAACAGGATTCTGACCAGGATCAGAGTGACTCGAACCATACTGCCAGTACCAGCTTCAAAAGCAATAAAGCTCATATTAATGAGGAAGATACAGATAGCGATCAGCTTAATTCTGCCTTAGGCTCGGAATCAATTAATCTGTTTGCTTAGCTTACAGTAATTGCACCAAATAATTTTAATTCCATTCGTTTATTATATAGGACTTTTGCTGTATAAACCGTCAAACCTGCCTGGAAATATTCCCATCTGAAATTGATTAATAATATTAAAGAAAAAGCTTAAGTGTTTTTATCTTTACTCGATAAGCATAATATGAACAAAGTTGTATTATGTAAAAGTCGTTTTTGTGCCGGAGTATTAAGATGGACGCAGTAGCAACATATCAGGAAAACTCAGTTTCAACTCAAAGCAGAAGTCGAATAGTTGTCTTGCTTTATGAAGGTGCTATAAAATTTATGAAACAAGCTGTCTTAGCTTTAGAACAACAGGACCACGAGGCAAAAGGTCGGTATATAATCAGAGCTCAGGATATAATAAACGAATTAAACGCCGTTTTGAATATGGAAGTTGGTGGCGAAATTGCTCAAAATCTTAGAAGTCTGTATTCTTTTATGGATACTTATTTGTCAAAAGCTAATACAGAACGAGATGCTGAGATGCTAAACGATGTAATCAATATTATGGAAGAGCTGAATAAAGGCTGGAAAGCAATAGCTTAATCTGTAATTTAAAGTCGAATAATTGAACTTATTGACCATTTTTTCAACAGGGCAGTTTCTGTCCTGTTTTTTTATTAAAAATACTTATTACATCATTCGGTTTTTGCCTGTTATCAGTGTCGTAAATCACGATTTTACAGGCCCTTACAATTTTTGATTTTTTGTGGAAAAAATAGCTTAAGTTTTATTTTCCTTGGTCGATAAGTATTTGTGAGATTAAGGATGTTAGGGATTGGGTGGCGTTTTAGTTGCATGGACGCATATTTTAAAAGTGAAAAAGAATGGCTAATTAGTCAATAAAGTACTTTATTTTTTTAGGAGTAAAGAAATGTTAGCGATTAAGAACAATATAATGTCGAGTAATGCGGCAAGAAACTTGGGTACAAGTTACGATAGCTTGTCCAAGTCAGTGGAAAGGCTGTCATCTGGTCTGAGAATTAACAGTGCTAAAGATGACGCAGCAGGATTGGCTGTACGAGAATTGATGCGTGCAGATATTGCAGTCCTTGAGCAGGGTGTACGTAATGCCCAAGATGGTATTAGTATGCTGCAGACAATGGAAGGTGCAACTGCTACGATCGATGAAGCTCTCATTCGTATGAAACAGCTTGCAGCACAAGCAGAAACCGGATCTTATTCAACGACTCAGAGAGCCATTATGAATAGTGAGTTTGCTGAGATGGGTAGTGAGATCGACCGTATCGCAGGCGCCACAGCTTTCAATGGTATTACAATGCTTGATAATTCAGCTTCTGTTTCAATAAGCTTTGGCAGCACAGATACCATTTCTGTTACTGGTGCAAACCTTACGACTTCAGGTCTTGGTATTGCTAGTACATCTATAGATATTACTAATGCAGCCAACGCTACAACTGCATTGGCTGCTATTGGATCAGCTATCGATACCAAAGATAGTGCTCGTGCAGCATTCGGTTACAAGATGAACCGTCTTGAATCTACTGTTTCAGTACTTAACATTCAGAAAGAGAATCTCGAATCCGCAGAATCTCGTATTTCTGACGTTGACGTTGCTACTGAAATGGCAAACATGACCAAGAACCAGGTTCTTGCTCAGACTGGTATCGCAATGCTTGCTCAAGCTAATGCAATGCCTCAGATGGCGTTAAGTCTGCTAAGATAATTTAATATAGCGGATTTCACATGATTTTAAAGATGGCTGAGGCATTTGTCTCAGCCATCTTTTTTGTATATATAGCTGGCAGAAGCAACTGACCGGTTATTGAATTCTTCCGAAATTAAGCTATTTCTCTTGTTTTTCCACAATTTGGCCGATTATACTGTAAATGAACGATGTAAGTGAAATTCTAAAGGTAGCTATTCAGAGCCATCAGGCAGGCAGCCTGCAAAAAGCTGAGCGATTGTACAGCCAGGTCATAGAAAAGAATCCTGACCATCCGATCGCATTGCATTCACTCGGGATAGTTGCTCATCAGATGGGCCAAAACGATATAGCAACTGATCGGATCGCCCAGGCAATTGCGTCCAATCCTCAGAATCCGCAATTCCGCAATACACAGGGTCTTGTCTTTGAGGCCATTGGTGAAACTGACAAGGCAATCTCCTCTTACAAAAAGGCAATATCGCTTAATCCTGATTACGCAGAGGCATATCTGAATCTGGCTATTGCCTTTCAGTCGAGTGGTAATTTTGGCGAGGCTGTTGAAAAATGCAACCAGATTATTTCACTTTTTGGAGGCTCAAGCCAGGTATATAATCTGATGGGGTATTCGCTCCAACAGCAGGATAATTTCAGCGAGGCGATTGAAAGTTATCGTCAGGCAATTTGCCTGGAACCGGATTTTGCCGAGCCCTACAATCACATTGGTGTTATCTTTAATCAGCAGCAGCGATATAATCAGGCTGTGGAAAATTGTAAAAAAGCACTGGAACTTGACTCGAATTATGTCGAGGCATACTCCAATCTTGGAGTTGCCCTAAATGGAATTGGCCAGCATGCCGAGGCAATGGCTAATTTCCAAAAAGCGATTAGCCTAAATTCCGAATATCTCGATGCATATTACAATTTGGGCAACTGCCTGCTAAAGCAGAATCAATGTACCCAGGCAATTCAACTATACCAAAAAGCGATCCAGATCGATCCCGATTACGCAAAAGCCCATTGGAATCTGGCTATTTCATATTTGCTGACAGGAGATTTTTCTAAGGGATGGGATCAGTATCAATGGCGGCATAAACCGGAGGCGGAGATCGTTACGTATCCACATCACTACGATCAGCCATATTGGGACGGCTCTTCGTTTGCAGGAAAAAGACTCCTTGTCCACCATGAGCAGGGCTTCGGCGATAATATCCAATTTGTCAGGTATTTGCCCATGGTCAAACAGTTAGGCGGGACTGTGATATTAGAAATGGAAAAACCTTTATACGAACTTTTCAAGCAAATCGAGGGAGCCGACGAATTTGTCCAGGCATCTTCAGACTCAACACCTCCTGACGTAAATTTCGATATTCATATCCCAACTTTAGATATGCCCAGGCTATTTGGGACCACTCTGGAAAATATTCCCTGTAAGGTGCCTTATCTTTGTGCTGAACACGCCAAAACCGAGTATTGGCGTAACAAACTTGACAGCAAATCTTTTAAAGTTGGTCTGGTGTGGTCAGGCGACGCTCGGCATGGTAACGACCACAACCGCTCATGCCCACTGAAGCATTTTGCTCCCTTAACGAAAATCGAAGGTGTAAAACTGTATGGGTTGCAAAAAGAGGTTTCTAGGCAGCTAACCGAATTGGCAACGGATATGGAGATAAGCTGCCTCTCAGAAGAATTTGAAGATTTTACTGATACTGCCGCTGCCATTGAAAATATGGATTTGGTTATTTCGGTTGATACATCCGTGCTCCATCTTGCAGGTGCTATGGGAAAACCTGTCTGGGCGCTCATCCCGTTTGCACCGGATTGGCGATGGATGCTTGACCGGCAGGATAGCCCCTGGTATCCGACGATGAGGCTGTTTAGGCAAAAGGAACGTGGAGACTGGGATGAATTATTCACTACAGTGGCTCAGCAACTGCAAATATTAGTAGGCAAAAAATGTTAATACAGCATTTTTAAAGGCTATTACCTTTTATCTGAAAGCCTGATCATTTCACCAATCTTTTGTGCCGTTTATTCAATATAAAGTCCCGAATAATTAGATATTAAAATTAAATGGCCTTATCTTGATTTAACTTTGAAATACTCGTATCTTTAGTATAATGACCAGTTGGATACGGATATTATAATTGTTTTTTCGAGAGGCTGACGTGAAAAAAATATTAGTTACTGGTGGAGCGGGGTTTATTGGCAGCAATTTTGTACAAATGGTGCTCTCTGAGTATCACGATTGTTTTCTGGTCAATCTTGACAAGCTTACTTATGCCGGAAACTTAGAGAACCTATCCTCATTTGCGGACAATCCCAATTATAAGTTTATCAAAGGCGACATCTGTGACAGCAAGTTAGTCTGCGATATTATGGATGAATATAAAATAGAGGCGATCGTAAACTTCGCAGCAGAAAGTCATGTTGACCGTTCGATCACAGGGCCGAAGATATTTATTGATACTAATGTTAACGGAACCCTGACTTTGCTCGAAGCTGCCCGTGACAGGGACATCGAACGTTTTGTCCAGATATCGACCGATGAAGTTTATGGCTCACTCGAATTATCCGGCGGACAATTTACTGAAGATACTCCAATCAGCCCAAACTCACCTTATTCGGCAAGTAAAGCGGCTTCGGACCACCTGGTAAAAGCATTTGGGCATACCTGGGGACTTAAATACAACATTACCCGCTGTTCAAACAACTATGGACAATATCAGTTTCCGGAAAAAATGATACCTCTTATGATAAATAATGCGTTAAATGATAAGGAACTTCCTGTCTATGGCGATGGGCTTTATGTCAGAGATTGGCTTTATGTTTACGACCATTGTACCGCGATATGGAAAGTCCTTACCGATGCAGAACCAGGGCAGATTTATAACATTGGTGGTTGTAATGAAAAGTCAAACCTCGAAGTTGTAGATATAATACTTAAAAGGCTTGGAAAACCCAAATCTCTGATAAAACATGTAAAAGACCGTCCCGGCCATGACCGGCGTTACGCTATTGATGCAACAAAGATTATCACGGAGTTAGGGTGGAAGCCTTCAGTTACTTTTGAGCAGGGTATTATAAAGACAATTGACTGGTATCTCGAAAACACAAAATGGCTCGAAAATATTGTTTCAGGTGACTATCAGAAATATTATCAGCAGATGTATGATGCAAGGCAATAAATCAAAAGACAATTGACAACAGAAAATTGCTTATTAAAATTGCTATTATTAAAATCAATAAATTATTTGAACGGGAGTCCGTAAATGACTAAGAAAGTTGCCGAGCTTAAAACCGTTTTTGTGGATGACAATATAATTGTAAGAGGCAGCCGAAGCCTTATCGAAGGCGTTGAAGTGAGACATGCCAAAGTTCTGCCTGACGAAAGGGGAAGACTCGGCGAAATTATGCGGGCTGATGACCGATGGTTTGAAAAATTTGGGCAGGTATATTTTACTACCACATACCCCGGTGTCGTGAAAGCCTGGCACTATCATAAAAAACAAACTGATCATTTTTGCGTTATAAAAGGTACTGTCAAAATTGCTCTTTGTGACCATCGAAAAGATTCACCTACTTTCAACGTTGTAAACGAACTTTATCTTGGTGAGCATTGTCCAGGTGTTTTAAGGATCCCTCCGGGAATTCAGCATGGCTGGATGTGCATAGGACAGAGGGAAGCTTATATTATAAACATCGTCTCTGAAATGTATAACTACAATGAACCTGACGAATTCAGAACTCATCCGCATGATAATGATATAGCTTACGATTGGACATGCAAGGATGGCTAAGGAGAAAATCGCTCTTTTAGGTGGCAACGGGATGCTTGGAACCGACATTGCCGGCCTGTGCACAAAAAACAATTTAGATGTCACTGTCTTTGATTTGCCGCAGTGGGATATAACTGTTGACGAAGATATTAAAAAAGCGGTTGACTCAGCTGATATCATAATCAATTGCGCTGCATATACAAATGTTGACCTTGCAGAAAGCCAGTACGACCTTGCCTGTAAAATAAACGCACAAGCAGTCGCAGAACTCGCTGAAATGATAAGAAAAAACAACAAATACCTTATTCATATCAGCACCGATTTTGTCTTTGATGGTCAAAGCTCTGAGCCATATAAAGAAACAGATGCTCCCAACCCTATAAATGCTTATGGCAGATCGAAACTTGCCGGCGAGCAGGCTGTCATAGACAGTCGTTGTGATTACTGTATTGTTCGTATTCAATGGACTTTTGGCCATGCTGGTAATAATTTTGTCAAAAAAGTCATCGAGAGGGCGGCAAATATAAAAAATGTAAAAGTCGTTGACGACCAGATCGGCTCTCCTACAGCAACCACAGAAGCAGCGAAGATTTTATTGCAGCTTGCAAAACAGAAACCTAAAGGTCTTTTCCATCTCGCTGCCGATGGTTTCGTCAGTCGTTACCAGATGGCACAATTTATTTTTGACTATCTTAAAATCCAAGTCGATCTATCGCCTTGCAAAACCGCAGATTTTAATAGTCCAGCTGATAGGCCTTTAAACAGCAGATTCAATTGTGATAAAATTAAGTCCTTGTCGGCAATAAATATCCCAACCTGGCAGGATCAGCTAACCAGCTTTCTCGCTCAACTGAAATCGTAGAAAAACAATTCCCCTCGATTATTACCTTAACATTGGTCGAATTAACTGCCAAAATCCCTGTTATTTAAAGTTTATACTCTAATAAAACGTATTTTAATGTTTTATTTCTGAGGCAAAGCTGATAAAATAAGCCACCGTAAAGTGGAATTAACGATAGCTCGTTAGATGTTTGAACAAATTGGAGTATATTGTTGATGAGCGGAAGAATTTTACATTTGGATTTCTTTGCAGGTCGGGAAAAGCTGATAGGAGGGACTCATGTTTTATTTTCCAGATATCTAAGCAGCTTGCAAACAAATTTAGCATTTCTTATTCTGCTGACACTTATCTTGCCTAATCTGGTTCTCTCTGACAGTAATGCCCTGTTAAAACCCCAAACAATAGTCGTGGGGGGCGATTACAGTTATCCGCCCTATGAATTTTTAGATAAAAAAGGAAATCCTACTGGTTACAATGTTGAACTGACAAAGGCTATCGAACGAATTATGCAGGTCAATGTTGATATCAAACTCGATAAATGGAGCTATATCAGAAGCAAGGCTCAAGTCGGCGAAATAGATTTACTTCAGGGGTTGTTTTATTCCGAAGAAAGAGCAAAGGTATTTGATTTTTCAACACCTCATAAAATCGTACACTTCACGATTTTCATACGTAAAGGTGAGCCTTTAATAAAATCTTCGAAAGAATTAAAAGACAAAACCATTATTGTTCAAAATGGCGATGTCATGCACGATTATGTTATTGAAAACAAAATAACAGACAACCTTATCATCAAAGAAACACCCGCGGATGTGGTTAGGACTCTCGCAAGCGGTAAAGGCCGGTGTGCCTTACTTGCCAAAAATGCCGGGCTTTATTGGATTCGAAAACTTGAACTTACAAATATTGTAACTGCAGGAGTGGCGATTGAAACAAGGAATTATTGTTACGCGGCACCAAAAGGAAATACAGAATTAATAGCAAAAGTTTCAGAAAGTCTGGAGATACTGAGACAAACAGGGCAATATCAGCAGATTTATGATAAATGGCTTGGTGTACTCGAACCTTCGAGGTTTTCTGTTAAAACCGTAGTTAAATATGCTGCCATAGTACTTTTTATACTTTTAGCTCTTTTAACTTTGACAATTGTCTGGTCAACTTATCTGAAGAAAAAAGTCAAAGTAAGGACTTCTCAGCTTCGACTGGAAGAATCCGAGAGGTCCCGTGCAGAACTTGCACTTAGAATGAGTGAGCAGTGTTTCCGCGCCATTGCCGATTATACTTATTTCTGGGAGCTGTGGATAAGTCCCAACGGGAAAATTTTATGGACGAACCCTGCTGTTACAAGGGTAACCGGTTACAGCATTGAAGAGATTATGCAAATAAAAAATTTCCCTGTTGATATCGTCCATCCTGATGACGCAAGAAAGACTAAAAAAATGCTTCAAACGGCATTAAAGGGTAGTACTGGTAGCGGAATGCAATTTAGACTACGTCGTAAAGATGATGTAATGATATGGGCTGAAGTTTCATGGCAGCCAATTTATGATGATAAGGGGCTTTCGCAGGGTGTTCGATTAAGTGTCTGTGACATTACAGAAAGAAAACTTGCTGAAGAAAGGATAAAACATCTTAATGCCATCTTATACGCAATTAGAGATATCAATCAACTCGTTATCGGAGAAAAAAATGTTGATAAACTTATCCATGGTATTTGCGATTCTCTGATCACTGCCAGGGGGTACCAAAGCGTATGGATTGTTCTGACAACCGAAGACCAGCAATTTGTTACTGCCGCCGAAGCTGGTATTGGTGGACTTTTCAATAAATTTGTCGATGACCTCAAAAAAGGGAAGAAAACCGACTGTTTTGCACTTGCTCTTAACCAAAGTGATGTACTTTATATTGAGAAAATGACTTCCCAATACAGTGATTGTCCTTTTGTCGAGTTTTATGAAGAAAGTAAAGTCTTAGCGGTTAGGCTCGAATATGATGATAGAATTTATGGCGTAATTACTGTTTCAATGGCGAAAGATCATTCTGAGGACGAACAAGAACTTGAGCTTTTCAAAAGCTTTGCTGAAGATATCGCCTGTGCTTTGCATATGATAGAGCTTGAAAACGCAAAACAGAAATCTAAGCAGGCACTTGAAAAATCAGAGGCGCGGTTTAGAGACATTGCTCTCAACACTTCTGATTTAGTATGGGAAATTGATAAAAATTGCAGATATATATATTGTTCTGAACGTGCATTCAATACCTTTGGGTATAAACCGCGGGAACTTCTTGGCAAAACTCCTTTTGATTTTATGGAACCTTATGAAGTGGAAAAAGTAAAAAAGGTTTTTGATAACTGTATTCAAAATCATCAGCCTTTGGTAGATATTGAAAATTGGAGCAGAACTAAAAA
>JAGLTN010000234.1 GCA_023135255.1 Planctomycetota bacterium | reverse complement strand
TGACTTCCCAGCCGTCACTTTCAAAAAGATCTGCCATTATCTGAGCACCAAGCTCATGTATTTCATCTGGTGCACAGCAGACTACGATTTTTTTATTTTTGATGTCTTTTCTTGGCAGTTTATTTTGCAGTTGGTCTATAATCGTTCTGTTTATTCTTGTTGCCATATGTTCCTGAACGTTTGTGATTCTGTCTTCTCTGGTGAGTTTTTCGACTTCTACCATCATTGGCCAGATTACGTCCATGTAGACTGAGTTAGCTGGTATACCGTTTTGGAGGGTTTCTCCTATGATCATGCGACATCTTTTCCTGTCTCCTTGTAATATGGCTTCCAGGTATCTCTCGAATGTACTCTCTTTAATCATTTTTATCTCCATACAAAAATATTCTGTTTTACCAAAACTCCTAAGTTTACTTCTGCTCTTAGCTTTTGTTAACTTAGGTAATTTAAGTATCGGAATGGAGACGCACTGGCCTTGAGTTAAAATAGGTAATTTTAAAAGAATTGTTAAATTTTACCTATATTATTTTCATTGAATTTAAGTTCATGTTTTTAAAGTACTTAGGCGATAATACTATTGTGTTTACGCGATTATAGGCTGATTTTTTGTAAAAAAAGCGGGTTTATTTTTATCTGTGGTTCCTGTTATTGTGATTTATTGGTGAAAATTTAGAAAACTTGACATTAGCAGGGTTTAAGTGTAGAAATACGCTGTTGGTGTATATTTATGTGTGTTTAGGGATATCTACAGATGTTTGAAGAGCTTGGACTCAAAACGATTACTAATATCAATAATATCGGCAGGGCTTCCAGATTTATCTGGCAATCTTTTAAAACATCCTTTCGCAGTTGTGTCAACAGTAAGACTTATCCTCTTATATGGACTCAGATGCATATAATAGGAGTCAAGAGCGTACCTGTTATAATGGTAACCGGTGCTTTTGTGGGTATGACTTTGGCGATACAGGCTTATGACCAGCTTAGGTTTATGGGGCTTGAGGAAAGGCTTGGGATATTGATCAATGTTTCAGTAGTAAAGGAACTTGGTCCGGTGCTTGCGGCTGTGATGCTTGCAGGCAGGATTGGAGGAGCGTTGACGGCTGAGCTTGGTACAATGAAGGTTACTGAGCAGATCGATGCAATCAGGAGTATGGGAACTGATCCGGTTCGTTATCTTATTGCGCCGAGGATTCTGGCGTGTTTGTTCTTAACGCCCTTTCTGATTATATATGCTGATCTGCTCGGAATCATCGGTGGATATTTTATAAGTGTTGTTCAGCTTAAGATAAATAGTGAGGTTTACTGGGACTTCAGTGCGCAGGCAGTTGATTTGTGGGATGTTTCGATCGGTATAGTTAAGGGGCTTTTCTTTGGTGGAGCGATTGCATCTATAAGCTGTTATAAGGGATTTCATTGCAGAGAGGGGGCTGAGGGTGTAGGGCAGGCGTGTACGGAGGCTTTCGTTGCCAGTTTTATATCGATTCTTGCGCTGAATTTTATGCTGGGTGTTATTTTCAAAGCTGTCTATAATACACTTTGGCCTATGAAACTTTTGTTATGATATGGTTATTAGATTTAAAGCGGAAAAATGAAAAAATCTACAGATGTTAGTCCTGAAAAACAGCAGGGTGTCGAAGGTATCCTTGCAGTCAAAAATCTGACAAAAAAGTTTGGTGATAAACTTGTTTTAGATAATATTTCTCTTTCGATAGAAAAGGGCAAAACCACGGTTGTAATCGGCCCCAGTGGTTGCGGCAAAACTGTTTTGATAAAGCATCTTATCGCATTGCTCAGACCCACAAGCGGAGAAGTATATTTCAAAGGCCAAAGAATAGATAATCTTGAAGAGAAAGACCTGAACCGTCTGCGGGTTAGTTATGGTTTTTTATTTCAGGGCGGCGCTTTATTTGACAGCCTGAGTGTTGCCGAAAATATACTGTTCCCTATTAGAGAGCATTATAAGATCACAAAAGACAGCGGTCTGGAAGAACTTGTCAAAACCAAGCTTGCCATGGTGGGCTTAGATGGTTTTCAGGAGTATTACCCGGCGAGTCTTTCTGGTGGGCAGAAAAAAAGAGTGGCTTTGGCAAGGGCGATCGCATTGAATCCTGAAGTGATTCTTTACGATGAGCCTACTACGGGGCTCGACCCGATCAGGTCTGATATAATTAATGAACTTATAATGAAACTACAGAGAAATCTGGGGGCAACAACGATAGTAGTTACTCACGATATGACCAGTTCCTACAAAATTGCGGATCGTATTGTTATGCTGTATGGCGGAAAAATAATCGCTGACGGTGACACTGATTATATACGCAATAATCCACATCCGGTCGTTCAGCAGTTTATCAATGGTCGGGTTGGGAAAAATGATCTTGATGCGATATACGCTGATGATAAATTGGCAAATTCAAAACTGCAGCTTCGTACAGATTAAAAGGTGGTACTGTTGAAAAAAGAAGCATCATTTCGGTTCGAATCGGAGTTATCCGGATTAATTAAAGGTGATGTTTATGCTGATGTAATTCACCGGTCAGCTTTTAGCTGTGATGCGAGCATTTATCAGATAATGCCCGCTTGTGTTGTGGCGGTTAAAGATGCTGAGGATATATCGGCTGTTATTAAATACGCCTCGGACAATCAACTTTCTGTTACTGCAAGGGGCGCAGGCAGTGGTTTGGCGGGGGAGTCGCTCACTGACGGCATAGTCATTGATATGATAAGGTATATGAATAACATCATAGGATACGACAGCCATGATAAGACGGTGACATGTCAAAGCGGGGTTGTGCTTGATGAGCTGAATGATTATTTAAAACCTTTCGGCAGAAAAATCGGGCCTGATCCATCAAGTTCCAGCAGGGCAACAGTGGGCGGATGCGTTGCTAATAATGCTACCGGAGCCCATTCTCTGCAATATGGACATATCGCGAATTTTGTCGAGAAAATTCAGGCAGTTCTTTCAGATGGGAGCATTGTTGAGCTTACTAATGATTATAGCCCGACGGGGGATGGTAAAAGTACATTAGATACAATAGCTTTCAAATGTTTGGATGTTATAGACAACAATCGTGAAATGATCGCGGAGTCGCTGCCTTTGACCAGGAGGAATCGAAGCGGATATAATATTGCGGACATTTGTCATGACGGTAAAATAGATATGGCAAAATTATTGGCTGGTTCTGAGGGGACTTTAGCTGTCTTGACCAGAATAACTTTGCGGACGGTTGAATTGCCTAAGCAAAAAGCATTAGTGCAGTTTGAGTTTGACAGCCTTGAAAAGATGGCCAAGGCTGTGCCGATAATTGTTGACAGCGGCGTCAGTGCCTGTGAGCTGACCGATGACAGGTTGGTGAAGATGGCATTGGATGCTTTTCCCAAATATCGTGACATTCTCCCTGTTGGTGCGAAAATATCTTTGTTAGCAGAGCACATTGGACAAGATATGGATGAAGTTGCTGCTAAGATAGAACAGAGTTGTGAGGTGGTTGGACAGCTTGCTTATAACTGCAGGACTTTTTTTGATGAGCAGCAACAGCAGCGATTGTGGAAATCCCGTAAAGATGCCGTGCCTTTGCTTTATCGCAGCAAGGGCGATAAAAAACCCGTTGGATTTGTGGAAGATACCTCTGTCGATAATACCAGGCTGGATGAGTATATTGAAGGGTTGGAGGCGATAGGTGAAAAATATGATTTTGTAATGTCATATTATGGCCATGCTGGCGATGGTGAGTTGCATATCAGACCGATACTTGATCTGTGCAGCGGGGAAGATGTAAAAAAAATGAGGGCAGTTGCTGATGAAGTTTATGCTTTGACATGGTCACTTGGCGGTTCCATAAGCGGAGAACATGCAGATGGATTAGTCCGGGCGGCTTACATAAAAAAACAATATGGTCAGCGGTACTATCAGCTTCTTTGGGACATCAAAAACATATTTGACCCGGCAGGATTAATTAATCCCGGTAAGATTCTTAATAATGACCCGGATATAATGGTTAAAAATCTGCGGGGCAGATTTGCTTATAGTGAGGAAAGATTGAAATCTGATCTGTTTTTTGATAAAGATGAACTGCGTTTTGAAATAGGCCAATGCAATGGTTGTGGACTTTGTCTTAGCAATCAACAAGATTTAAGATTGTGCCCGGTGTATAGAGCGATGAAAGATGAGACAGGCTCATCGAGGGCTAAGGTGAATTTGCTTCGGCTTTGGATGACAGGGCAGATGAGCGAAGAAGATTTTACTTGTGATGAGTTTGGTAAATTCTTAAGTTTGTGTGTGAATTGTAAAGCCTGTTCGCTGCAATGTCCATCGGGAGTAGATGTTTCGAAATTGATGATCGCGGCACGGGCAGAATATGTCAGACGCAAAGGTCTTAAGCTGCCTTATAGAATATTAAGTCTGAACAGGTATATGGCGATTTTGAACGGGATGTTTGCACCTGTTTCCGGGTTTGTTATGGGGCTTGGGCCTTTCAGATTCTTGTTGGAAAAATTTGCGGGTATCGACAGAAAGAGGAAGATGCCTGATTTTAAGAGGACAAGCTTCTTAAAAGCAGGACGTAAGTATCTTGAAAGTGCCGAGCCTATAGAAAGACCTGTTGAAAAGATCGCTTATTTTGTTGATACGTATGCGAATTATAACGACCCGCAGCTTGGGTTCGATGTTATAAAATGTTTGCGTCATAATGATGTTGAAGTTATTTTGCCTGACCAGAGACCTGCACCTTTGCCGGCGATAGTATATGGCGATGTGAAAACTGCCCGCAGAGAATTGAGATATTCAGTTAAGTATTTGGCAGAGGCTGTCAAGGCAGGTTATAAGATTGTATGCTCGGAGCCCAGTGCAGCGATGTGTTTGAAAGAAGAGCTGCGACTATTTGTAGACTCCGAAGACGCCAGGCTGGTTTCTGAAAATGTTTATGAGCTTATGAGTTTTCTGCTGGGTTTGTTTAAACGGGGCAAGCTTAAATCGGCTTCGAAACAAAGAGCAGAAAGATTTCTTTATCATAGCCCGTGCCATTTGCTTGCAACAGGAGACAGCAAAGCAAGTATTGAATTGCTTGGAGGGCTTTGTTCAGCTGAGATTATTGATATTAATGCTGGTTGCTGCGGGATCGCGGGGACTTTTGGTATGCAGAAAAAAAATTACTCACTCTCAAACGAAATATCCAAAAACCTCCGAAATGCGATTGCTGCCCATCCCCAAAAAACTATTCTAACCGAATGCGGTGCCTGCAAAATGCAGATCGAACACA
>JAGLTN010000233.1 GCA_023135255.1 Planctomycetota bacterium | reverse complement strand
AAAGCTGGGATATTGCCCATCCATTTACGCAGGTATTTTTCAGCTGGCTTTATGACAGAGATTTATTAAAAGGCTACCTGTTAGATGTTCGGATTAAGGGGCACAGACTTAGAACTCTGGTAGAGAGTGCAGGGCTTAACTATGGTGAGATAAAATCAGATTTAATAGTATTTATTGATGATTACAGCAAATTTCAGAAAAAACTTAAATTGGCTGAGCAAACGGAGGATTTTTTTGAGAAAGAGCAGTTTTTAGAAGAGGCTTATGGTTTTATATCAGATGTTAATGCGGCGAATATGGAACTGGCGAAGGTATATTATGAAAATGATGACTATGAGCCTTGCCTGAAGAAGCTGGAGTCAGCGATTGATGGTGTAGATAATACTAATAATTGGCAAGCATTGAAGATGACGGCAAATGTGTATTACCGTCAGAAAGAATACGATAAAGCGATTAGATATTATGAGAAGCTGTGGAATATTTCAGCTGATTATACGTATAAATACAAGATAGCTTATCAGATCGCTAATTGTTATTACTATCGGGGCAGCAGGCATAAGGCTAAAAAATGGTATGAGGATTTTTTGCAATCCAAATGGCTGACAAGTGATATGCAAAAATGCGAAGGGTATGCCAAGGAATTTCTGCAGGATGAAGATGCCGCAGAATATGATTAGCAAAACGAACATTTGTCAGATATCTCAGAGCCTTTTGAAATAGAGGGTTTGTTAAAAATGTTAAGCAGCAAAGAAAGAGTTCTTAACGCATTTGAGGGCAAAGATACAGATCATCTGCCTTTGATGCCTATAACAATGCAGCTGGCTTGTGACCTTGCCGGCAGAAAATACTACGATTATGCTAACGATCATAATGTTTTGGTTGAGGGGCAGCTGGAAGTGGTCGAAGAATTTGAATTCGATTATGTGAGTTGTATATCTGACCCGGGCAGAGAAGCTGCTGATTGCGGGGCTTCTATTATATTTAAGCCTGACAGTCCTCCTGCTATCGATAATCAGAATCCTTTGCTTGCGGACAAGACGAAACTTGCAGGATTGGTTGTTCCGAATGTGTTTGGCGGAGGAAGAATGCACGACAGGGTTAAGGCGGTGTCTCTTTTTAAACAAAAACTTGGCGATGATAAGATTATTGAAGGCTGGGTCGAAGGGCCTTGCGCAGAAGGGGCGGATCTTCGGGGCATCAGCGGAACAAAAAATATAATGATGGATTTTTACGAGGATCCCGGTTTTGTGCGTGATCTTTTTGAGTTCTGCACGGAGATGGGGCTTTTGTTTGCTAAATATCAGATAGAAGCCGGTGCTGATATTATAGGTGTTGGTGACGCAGCGGCATCGTTGATAGGGCCTCAGTTGTATGAGGAATTTGTTTTTCCTTATGAGAAGAGGCTTATTGATGGTATTCATGGAATGGGGTCACG
>JAGLTN010000232.1 GCA_023135255.1 Planctomycetota bacterium | reverse complement strand
AGGACACCGGGTTTTCAACCCGGCAACAGGGGTTCGAATCCCCTTGGGACTAATCCCAGCCCCTTACAGTAAACTGTAAGGGGCTTTTTATTTGTTCATCGGACAGGGTATGGTATAATTATCAGCGACAATTGAATATATAAGTTCACTGAACTTTTAGCGTTTCAGCCAAAACCAGCTACCCTTTTACTGCTCAGCCTCGGTGCGGTGATTTTAAGTAGGAAACACAGGATAGAGAAATGGACAGAAGTAAGATCAAAAAGTTGTTGATCGGCAGGTTTACGATTCTCAGGCTGATTCGTTCAGTTGTTCCTGTCTACGCTGTAATTATTATTATTTTCTACTTTTGCGCTGACCAAATAATCTTCCTGCCAAGGCCTTCCAGTTATGAAGACGGACCGGATATTCTAAAGATAAAAACCAAAACAGACACACAAATATCCGCATTATATCTTCCTGATCCAAACGCGGAATTTATCATTATATACAGTCACGGCAATGCAGAAGACATAGGAAATATCCGTTTTATCCTGGAGAGATTCAATCTTAACGGATTCTCCGTATTCGCCTACGATTACCAAGGCTATGGGACAAGCGGGGGCAGACCTTCGGAAAAAAAAGCATATCAGGACATTGAAGCCGCCTATAAATACATTACAAACCAATTAAACATTCATCCTGATCGAATAATTGCTATGGGCAGATCGATCGGAAGCGCCGTTGCCACACATTTAGCCTCTCAATATCAGATCGCAGGTTTAATTCTCGAAAGCCCGCTTACCTCCGCCTTTCGCATGATCACACATATACCACTGTCACCCATTGATAAATTCAATAACTTTCGTAATATAAAAAAAATAGATTGTCCTGTTCTTATAATCCACGGCACAGATGACAGGATTATACCGATTTGGCATGGCCGAAAACTTTTTGAAAAAGCAAATGAACCCAAATTCAAACTCTGGGTCGAAAACGCCGGGCATAATGACGATATAAGTCAAATCGCCGGCACTGCCTACTGGAGAAAAATCCGCCAATTGACAATTGCCATTACAGAAAAACAAAAAGAATAATACGAAATAAGAAAAGGCAGCCCTGCATTACCAAAGCCGCCTTTTTATTTTAATGATACTTTTTAAATTACACCATACCACCTGAGATAGTAGTACTGAAAGCCATTTTGTAGTCATCACCAACTTTAACCAGCCCCTGAATGTCACAGGTATATTTTCGGCTTCTGAACTTGGTAATATGAGCCAGCATCAGAACTCTGCTTCCCGGCTCAACCGGATACCTGAACGTTGCCTTATCAATACCCATAAACCCGATAAAGCCTTTCAGCCCATAGATTCGTTTTACATAAAAACTCGACAACTGAGCAGCTGCCTCGATCATAATAACTGCCGGCATCAATGGTCTGCCTGGTATATGTCCTCGGATCCAGAACTCATCATCAGTTAAATCTTTATAACCTAATATGTAGTGCTCATCCCCATTGTACCACAAAATGCCGTCAAGCTGCCGCATTTCATAGTCTTGGGGGTTCACGCCGAGAATATCCTCTTTCGTGAAAAGGGATTCACCATTCAAATCAATATTTGACAGATCAAAAAGCAGCGGTGGCGGCATTCACTATTACCTCGAAAATCACTGTGCATCCGTAACACCTAATGGTACATCATCAGCCTTCACCCTGAATTTTGTTCAGGGCTCTAAACATCCTGTTACCAACTTGCCGAATGCGTGTTGAAAATTACTGTGCAGATCTAATCTCAAGAATGCAGTTACGCACAGCCTGAGATGCTTTTTTAATATCCTGCATCTGTTTGCGTACACGAGTACCAGCAGCTTTATTGCCGCCTTGAGCTTTATTGATGTCTGCTTCTATTTCAGCTACCAGTGCCTTAAGACTTTCATATTCCTGCATTGAACAAACCTCCACTTTCTCGTTAAAAATCCAAAATTATTTACTTAAAACTAACATTTCGGATTTAAAACTAACCTCACATTAAGACTTTGTCAAAGAAATTTATCCCTTTAAAAGCAAAAAAAACAAGATTTATGCATTTTTTTTCAAAAAAACCTGCTATTTGCCCGATCTCAGCTCAAAAACCCCAATTTCAAGCCATTATCCACCATTTTCCCCGCTTAAAGCATTTTAATTTTTTCAAACATCCCCCATCCACAAAACTGTCAAACAACACGCCCCATTCCGAGCCCCGAGCGTCAGCGAGCGGGTCAACATAATTACCGTCCGCACAGGCGGACATCCAAATCGTTTAGCCCCCTCTTTAGAGGGGGTTCACACCGCCAACACTTTCCCCCACTCATTTTTGTCATCCTCGCGAATGCGGGGATCCA
>JAGLTN010000231.1 GCA_023135255.1 Planctomycetota bacterium | reverse complement strand
TACCTTGACCATGAACAAGAACGAAAAAAAATAGCTGAGTCAGGAATGAAAAGAGTGCATGAGGAATTCAATTGCCTGAAAATCGCAGAATACATTCTTGAACTTGCCGAAAAAGGAGCTTACTCAGCACCATGGTCATAGCAGCAAATATTTATAAAGTAACATTGCCAAATTCTTGATTTTTTTTGCTGACTTACATTTCCGATTTCTGTTAACTGTTAGCAAGGCAAATAGATAAATAATTGCATTAACAACAATAGTTATGATATTCCCGATAGCCATTGCTGCTTTAAAAATAAAACAAAAGATTACAGTTATGAACTTCCCGCGATGTTTTCTAAAAAATTTCAACAAACTTGTCATCGCCATTAGCTGTTTTTCCACAGGCACTTGTTCTGACGAACGACCCCCAAGATGTGTAATGCTTGCCCCAGGTAAAAACACCACTCGCCATCCTGCCTGTTTTATCCTGTAACACAGATCAACTTCCTCATAATACATAAAAAAACGTTCGTCCATACCGCCAACTTTATCCAGAACAGACTTTCGTATTATCAATGCCGCCCCCATTAACTGCTCAACGTCTTTTTGCTCATCTTGACCAAAATCTTTCATCAACCATTTTTTATACTCACCCTTAAAAACACCTAAAAACTTAAACGCTGTATGTCTGTGCAATGCCCCACGAAAAGATGGATATCGTCGAGCTGACCGCTGAATACTGCCATCATTATTTAAAAGCCTTGGCCCGCATATACCAACATCTTCATTTTCGTCCATGAATTCAATTAAAACCTCCAATGAACCTGAATATACAATTGTATCGGGATTTAATAAAAGAATATACTCGCCTTGCGACTTTTCGATGCCCTGATTATTTGCTGCCGCGAAACCCAGATTCTGGCTGTTAGCAATAACAACTACTTCGGGGAACTTATTTCTAACAGACTCAACAGTCCCATCACTACTGGCATTATCAACAACTATTACTTCAAATGGCTTACTTGCGGGATTTTCTTCGATCGACCTGAGACAATTGGCTAAGTCTTTTTTCACATTCCAACTGACTATAATAATAGATAGTTTCATATTATTTGTTTTCTAACTTTGGCTTGGCAACAACAGCAAAATGCTTGTATCTAATATCCCCGATAGTACCCAACAAAAGCATATTTAGTAATTTAAAAGTTCGGCTGGAAGTTGGGTGTATCCCCTCTATCTTTGAAATCTCAAAAGCCAGCTCGTTGAATAATTTCACAATGCTCTTGTAAGTGAAAAACCTCAAATGAGTTTTATCCAATATTCCATGATCTTTATAATCCCAATCACCGTGCACAACTAACTTAACGAGCGAACGGTAATATCTAATGTTGGGAATCGATGCTACAATTACGCCTTCCTTTGTTAATTTTGTTTTAAGAACACATAATAAACTATACGGATCTACCAAGTGTTCCAGTATGTCGAAGAAAATAATGCAGTCAAAATAATTGTCCGGCAGTTTATTGATCGCTTCGTGAGCATCACAGTTGATCACTTTATCCAGTTTCTCCGATGCCATCTCCGCAGATTTCTCATCGATCTCTACCGCCCAAGTTTCTGCTCCCAACTTGTCTTTGATCAGTTCCGAGAATCCACCATCGCCACAACCGAACTCTAAAGTCCTTCTCACATCAC
>JAGLTN010000230.1 GCA_023135255.1 Planctomycetota bacterium | reverse complement strand
AGCAATAAGAAGCTGGTGCAGATTCGCTTTGCAGACAACACTTCTTGCCTGCGACCTTGCCGCTGCCAATGCAGGCATTAAAAGCCCAATCAGAAGTGCTATCACAGAGATAACCACTAACAATTCAACCAAAGTGAACGCTTTTTTATTTTCAGCTTTAATCATTGAACACTACCAATATTTTTATATCACTCATCTCGCCATGCTTCTTTCTGCTGCCAGGATTGTGCGAAAACAGCAAAGTCCCTGAAATCAATTTGCAAATCTCCAGACCAGGCCAAATCGCATCTGCCAACCCAGCCATCTTCGCCAAAATGTTTCAGCCAGCTAAATGCAAAAATTTCAAGGTCCTCATTGTCAACGATACCGTCAAGATTTATATCGCCTTTACAATTCTGATCTTTAAGCACACCCACCGCTTCCAGATCAAACCCACCAGAACCCCACGTCAGCCAGGCATCGTATACAGGATTGTTCTGTTGATAAAAATCCCAGCCAGACCAGCTGCATGGATCAACATTATTTATAGCAGAATCATAAAAATCACCACTGCCCGGTATATCAATTATACGCACATAACAGATATCATTAATATCAACCAACCCATTAACAACATTTGGCTCATCTGCTAACTGACTAAGGTCAAAACCCGTGCCATAACATTTGCCATAACCATTGGGATGCTTGCCCGCAAAGTTGTATATATTTGTCATATCAGTCGTCATATAAGCATAACTGCCCGCAGGTTCAGCGGTTAAAGAAACCCCGCTAAATCTGACAAAATCAATGCCATTAGAAGAAACTTCCACATATGTCAACTCTGCAAATATATTACCTGAAACAGAACCATATGCAGTATTAAAATTTGAAACAAAACTGTTTCCAAAAACCACAAAATCGTATCCGTTAACATTGCAGATATGATTCGGGTCATCCGCAACATCAGGATCGCCGAACGAAAGCGTCATCTCGCCGGGCTTTTTACCCGACAGAAACTCATTATCATCAAGATCCCCTAAACTCACAATATCAATATAGTCTCCGGTCGCTAACCCAAGTGCTTTAGTTGGATTATCCCACTCGCCTCCTATCCAGACATTATCCGCAGGCAGATAATTTAAATACCCACTTGCCCATCCTCGAAAAACAGGATTCACTCTGGCATCCGCGTCGCCGCCATATTCTATTGGCAACGGATTGGCGTGCTTGAAATCATCGCCTATATAACCATTAATACCAACCTCCGTATAAGGCCCGGCAACGACGACACCGCCAACTAACACAACTAATAATAATTCAATTCTTATTTTCATACCAAACTCACAAAGGGATGGGACTGTGGCAGCAGCCCCACCCAATCTTCGAGATAAACTAATTTACTTTATTTATTCTTACGCCTTGTAGCCAGAAGACCGCCCAAGCCAAGCAATGCGATCGTCATAGGCTCAGGAACAGTTGTCAGGCTGTCCATCGCAAAATAAGCGGGCGTATTCATACCATAGCTACCAGTATCAGAAGAACTCATGCAAAACTCTAAACCAGTAACTTCACCTAAACCACTAAGGTCAACCCATGTCCATTCGTCTACAATATAATCCTGGCTGTTATCTGCAAAACGGTAATCTGCCAGATAAAACTCTATCGGCTGGTCAGTAGTGTATTCACCTGAAGCATTAACACCTCTTACCGTCATCTTCAACCAGTCCGCGTCATCTCCGCTTGCCCCGCCAAACTTCTTCGCGAACATATCGCCATTCAGCATCGAACC
>JAGLTN010000023.1 GCA_023135255.1 Planctomycetota bacterium | reverse complement strand
ATCTTTATTGATTGCGCATTCATGAAATGCGAGCCCGCAACAATAAAAAGATTCACCCCAGACCAGGTACAAAGCGTAAAAAACCTCGCCCACCAGTCACTGCACGAAGCAGACATCCTGAAAGTAACTGAACTGTCCGCACAGCTCCAGCAATCGAATCAGGAAATTGTCTTTTTCGGCATAGAACCTGAAATCGTCGAGCAGAAACAAGAATTAAGTAAATCTCTCTCAGCAAAGAGCGACCATTACATCGATACTATTTGCCGGGAAATTGAGATTTCTATCTAACCCCTGCCAATAGACTTCATATATTTTTTGGTTTTTTTCAAGCCCATTCTTGAAGCTTTCCTCTTCACAGCGTCAAGGCCTCTCTTGAGCTTTTTGGCAACCATAGCCGTTGGATTATTCACAAAGAACTTTTTCAAGATCTTCAAATCCGCAGCTGTCCATGTGCCCTTTACGCTTTTGAAAGCTTTTTTCCTCTTTGCTGCTTTTTTCCTCTTTGCCATGTTGACTCCCTTCATTAAACAAATAGCATTTAACACTTGTCCGCACACAATGTGAACGCCATAACCTACCCATTGAGTCTACGATTGCTGTTTTTTGCTGTCAAGGCAAAATTTCATTAAAATAAATATTTTTTTAACACTTTATTTTGTTAAGGGAACATCCCAATCCTGTCAATATTAAGCCCGGACAAACTCTTTACAATGCAAAAATCAGTTGTATACTTGATACTTATGGACGATTCAGAAAAAAACTCGGTCACAATTGTGAAACCCTCAACTATCAGGGTCGTGGAAGAATCTAAGCCTTTAAAGCTGTCCTGTGGCAAATGTATTGCCCCTGTGGATGTAACCTACGAGACACTCGGCCAGCTAAATGACAACCGCGACAATGCGATCCTGATCTGTCACGCCCTCAGTGGTGACGCTCACGTTGCAGGAAAACACCACCCGGACAGTAAAAAGCTGGGCTGGTGGGATTCAATGGTAGGCCCAGGTAAAGCGATAGACACCAATAAATATTTTGTAATTTGTTCAAATATTCTCGGTGGCTGCTCCGGAACAACCGGACCTTTGTCAATCAACCCGGAAACCAACGTACCATTCGGCCTGGATTTCCCAATGATTACCATCTCAGATATGGTCAAAGTCCAGAAGCTTCTGCTCGAAAAAATAGGAGTAAAAAAACTGCTCGCAGTAATAGGCGGTTCCATGGGCGGTATGCAAACGCTTCAATGGTCTATCGAATACCCCGACTTTCTGCAATCGGTAATAGCTATAGCTACCACGACAAATCTCAACCCGCAGTCTATTGCTTTTGATGCTGTCGGTAGAAGTGCTATTCTCTCTGACCCTAATTTTAATACTGGTCAGTACCACGATGACTGCCCGCCTGATATCGGTTTAAGCATCGCAAGAATGATAGGCCATATTACCTATCTATCCGAAGAAGGAATGAGAGAAAAATTCGGAAGACAGCTCAGAGATTCAAAAAAATATAGTTACGATTTTGACAGCGAATTCACTGTCGAAACCTACCTCGATTACCAGAGCCAATTA
This sequence comes from Planctomycetota bacterium, assembly GCA_023135255.1. Lineage (GTDB taxonomy): Bacteria > Planctomycetota > Phycisphaerae > Sedimentisphaerales > Anaerobacaceae > JAGLTN01. The sequence continues at coordinate 1,659 of JAGLTN010000023.1, read as the reverse complement.
TTCGTGGAAAGATTCGACGCCAACAGCTATCTCTACATCACAAAAGCTATGGATTACTTTGACCTGGAAAAAGACTACGGCTCATTGACAAAGGCCTTTGAAAAAAGTTCGTGCAGATTCCTCATCGCAAGCTTTACAAGCGATTGGCTTTTCACTCCCGCACAGGGGAAAAAAATTGCAAAAACCCTCACCGCATCCGGAAAAGATGCAAGCTTTTGCAATATCGATTCCCCTTATGGGCATGACGCATTTCTGCTCGAAACAGAAACGCTCGGTAAATTTATCGCGGAATTTTTAGAAGCTACACATAAACCAAAAGAAAAAATACAAGTCAGCTCACGAGTTAATACAGGCAAACAAATACTAAGCAAATTTCAACGGGCACAAAGAACACGTGTAGATTATGAAATAATCTCATCGCTGATCAAACCAGGCAGTAAGGTCCTTGATACCGGTTGCGGCGACGGTGAATTGCTTTCCAGACTCATCGCCGACAAAAATATAAAAGCCGAAGGTATCGAATGTCAGCAGGACCTTGTACTCGAATGTATAAAACGCCGACTGCCTATAATTCAACATGACATAGAACAACTCCTGCCTAACCATGCCGACAAAAGTTTTGATTATGTAATTCTTTCACAAACCGTCCAGGCTTTGAACCACCCTAAAAAAGTCTTCGAAGAACTGCTGCGTTTGGGCAAAAAAGTGATTGTCAGTTTCCCTAACTTCGCGAGCTGGAGTTGCCGCTGGCAACTGTTTTTCCTCGGAAAAGCGCCTGTTACCAAAGGCCTGCCTTTTACCTGGTACAACTCACCAAACGTTCACTTCTTATCTCTGAAAGACTTTGAATGCTTCTGCAAGAAAATGAATGTAACCATAGAGAAAAAGATACCGTTGATAAAAACATCTGTCAGCCCGGTAAAAATCTTGCCGAACCTCTTTGCTGAACAAGCAATATACGTAACCAGCAAAGATTAATTTTAGAATCGATGTCTTTACTCTTGAATACTATACTTAAGTATTTTAATTGTTTTTTGTGAGAAGAGAAAAATGGAACGATCAAAGTTAAATTTTATTATTGATGCTGTAATGTGTGTTGCGATGCTGGGACTTATCTGGACAGGGATACTTATCTGGACGGTACTGCCGCCTGGGATAAGGGGAGGCCATGGTTTGACATTGTGGGGCCTCAATCGGCATGAATTTGGTGATATCCACATGTACCTTGGGATCGCTTTGTTGATACTAACAGGCCTGCATCTCTGGCTTCATTGGGGTTGGTTTGCCTGCAGACTAACGAACATAATAAAAACAACCAACCAGAAGAATGTGCAAAAACGCAAGATTCATGCACTGATAATAGTCTTCGTAATTTTGGTTTTGACTATCGCAAGTTTGTTTCTGGTAAAGATACAGGTTGTGGCTGGGCCTGATGACCATGACGGACATGGACAACATCGCGGACGACAACTTCAACAAAGCGATAAATAATTATCGAAAAAAACAATTCCGGCCCTGAGTGAATCAATCAAAATATTGCTCATGGTCTTTTTCGTGCTTTTTGGGCTGAAATCCGGCAAAATCTTAAAAAGTTGAAATTGAATTGAACTAATCTGGTAAAATTGCGTCTTTACATAGAGCACTTTAATATTTTCTGTT
>JAGLTN010000229.1 GCA_023135255.1 Planctomycetota bacterium | reverse complement strand
TGCCAACCTTCAATCTGTGGGCTGTCACCACCACCACGGACCAGGCAGCAACAGTCGTAGCTGGCTGGCTGAAATCTGACAGCACTCCTCTCGATGCTACTTTAGGTCGGGTGAGCCTTCGAGTTGATACTTACGTTGATGCTGCTGACCAACCGCTATATTATATTGTTAATCTGGATCCTGATGGTTTTGTAATTGTACCAGCTGACGATCAGGTTGAACCTATTATTGGCTTTGTCTCAACGGGCAGCTATGACCCATCTCTTGACAATCCTTTGGGGGCCTTGGTCAGTATGGACCTCAGCGCGCGAGTGACGGATGCTCGCAATCCTCAAGGTACTAAGATGGACTACCTTCAGCAGGTCGCACAGGATGCAGAAAACAAATGGGACAATTTGACACTGCTTGCTGGTGGCGACGTTTTAGAAATGGGTATTGGGAGTGTTTCCGATGTTCGTGTTTCGCCTTTTGTTCAGAGCAGATGGAGTCAGCAAACCGAATGTAGTAATTATTGTTACAACTATTACGCCCCCAATCATTACCCATGCGGCTGTGTGGCCACAGCTGCGGCTCAGGTGATGCGTTTTTATCAGCATCCGACTGCCGGTATCGGAGTGCATGGCTTTACTATTGAGGTTGACGGATTATCTCAAACAGCCTACACCCGTGGCGGCGACGGCTCAGGCGGCCCGTACAATTGGGGAGACATGGTATTGGACCCTGACTGTAGTACTACTTTGGCACAACACCAAGCTATCGGCGCGCTCTGTTATGATGCAGGGGTTTCTGTTGGAATGGATTACGCCAGCGCCGGTTCCGGTGCCGACACTATGGCTACAAAAGATGCCCTGACCAGCACGTTTGGTTATAGCAATGCCAGAAAAGGCTACAATTCCGGCAGTAATATCGGTGCGGGGCTGAATGGTATGGTTAATCCCAATCTTGATGCAGGTCTTCCGGTTATTTTTGGAATAACGGGTAGTTCCGGAGGTCATGCAATTTTAACAGATGGCTACGGTTATAACAGTTCTACTTTATATCACCACCTTAATATGGGCTGGGCGGGATCGAGTGATGCCTGGTACGATCTTCCCAGCATCGTGACGACAAGCTACACGTTTACTTCAGTTTATAAATGTGTGTATAATATTTATGTGTCAGGCTCGGGCGAGATCATTAGTGGCCGCGTTACCGACCTTGGGGGCAATCCTGTCAGCGGAGTCAGCATCGTAGGACAAAGGAGCGGCGGCGGCACTTACAATGATACTACTGACGCTAACGGTATATACGCATTGGCAAAAGTTCCGTCAAGTTCAAGCTATACGATCACCGCGACCAAAGCGGGGCATTTGTTTGCACCCCAAAATGTAACTACCAGCACATCTACTGACTATGGCAGTACGTCTGGTAATCGCTGGGCGATTTCTTTTGTCGATACTGTGGCAGCACCACCTATTGCTTCCAATGATTCTGTAACGACAGGCCAGGATACACCGATAATTGTAAGCTTACAGGCTACCGATGACGGCCAACCTGACCCGCCGGGGGTATTGACTTATATTATAACTTCGCTGCCTGATAACGGCAGTTTGAGTGATCCGGGCGGCGGCGTCATTGTTGCAGTTCCTTATGCCCTCGTCGGTAACGGCAATCAGGTCGTTTATTCTCCCGATGGCGGATATATCGGGCCTGATGCGTTCGGCTTCAAGGCCAATGACGGCGGTACAGCACCTGATGGCGGCGATTCCAATATCGCAACTATTTCCATTGATGTGGCTAACAGCGTGACAATCACTATCGGAACGGGCACATTTATATGGGACTATCCTATGCATACATATTGGCATGATAGTCGAACCCAGGTAATCTATCTTGCCAGTGAGATCGGCATTAGCGGCACCATATCGGATTTAGCTCTTGATGTCGAGACTGTACCAGGGCAAACGATGGATAACTGGACAATCAGAATGAAGCATACCAGTTTGGATTCCTATAGCACTGCTTCGTTAGAGGCGACTGATTGGGTAGTAGTATACCAGGGAAATGAACCCACCGGTGTTACGGGATGGCGAAGCTTTGCTTTCTCAACAACATTTGACTATAACGGTACCGATAACCTGTTGATAGATTTTAGCCATAATAATTCCAGCTATACCACCAGCGGCATGTGCAGATATTCCGATTCTGGTGTAATCCGCAGTGCTTATGCATATACGGACAGCGGTTACGGCGATCCGCTTGACTGGTCGGGTACCACTTCGCCTACGGTAAGCGCCAGCACATTTGTACCAAATGTTAAACTCACAATTGGTGGCGGTGGCGTGTCTGATCCACCGGCGGAGCCGAACAATCCCGACCCGAACGATGGTGCGATTGATGTGCTGGTCGATACCAACCTGACCTGGAATGTTCCTGGCACACCGGGTGTGACGGGCTCACTGACTACGACGTTTGCAGGCGGCAACGGCCAAGACGGGTGCATGTTCGATCTGACGGCCAAGGAGACCATCACGATAACAGGATGGGAAGGCAACATTAGTGCTGCTGGCGGTTCTGCGACAATAGAGGTGTACTATGTCACGGATCACACCAGTTTTGTCGGCAAGGAGACTAATCCAGCACTCTGGACACTTCTGGGTTCGGTGACACTTCCCTCGACGAATCCGGTGGGTACGCCTACTGTCGTGACAATTGGCGGTCTGACGATTGCCAGTGGCGAGACGGTAGGGATTTACTGGACGACGACCGCATCTACCGTGAGCTATACGGACGGGCCGCTCGGCGTCTTTGAAAATGCGGAACTGCGTTTCGAGGATCGCGGCACGGGCAACGCGTACCCGTTCGACAGTGTGTACTCACCGCGGGTATGGAACGGCACGATCCATTACGAAATCAGCGATGGCAGCGAAATCAGTGTTGGCAGCGACACCAGTGGTGTCGGCGACACGACGTGGGATGTTTATTTCGGCACGGAAAATCCACCCACTGCCTTGGTCTGTGCTGACTTGACTGAATCAACCTGCGATCCTGGTCTCCTGCAATATTGTACAACGTATTTTTGGCAGGTTGTTGCGAAGAACAGCTACGGCGAGACGCCTGGAGAAACATGGTCATTCACAACCAGATTTGCCGATATGGTCGATCTGGAGCTTTTTGTTTCACATTGGTTGGATACAGACTGCAGTGATTCAGCGGGTGATGAAAGCGACTGGTGTTTTGGAACTGACCTTGACAAAAGCACTGTTGTCGATTTTTCTGACTATGCTACGCTCAGTCTATACTGGCTTGAATGCTCTGAATAGTTTTCTGATTGATTGCTATCGGTGACGCAGTTCGTACAAATATGCGCAGAGCAAAAGGCCGGAGATTTTGTGGTTTTATTAAAGGGTTGTGAGTATAAATGCTCGCAGCCCTTTTTTGTTTGGCGGTTTTTTTGCGTAGAAGGCGTGGTTTTTTGGTATAATGGTGGGATAGTGTGTTTAATATAAATTATTGATGAGGTTTTGGGTGTTTAAGGTTAAGGTGATTTTGATTTTAGGTTTTTGGATATTTAGTATGTTATAATAAACCGTTTGGCCATCACAATAGTGCGTTTGAAGGAGAGTAGGCAATGAAAAGTAATTTGCTCGTTTTAATGTTAGCAGCGACGGCAATTGCGTTAATATCTTCGACTTGCAGTTTTGCTGAAAGTTTATTTGATCTAAGGGATGTTGATGGGGTAAGTTATGTTACTTCGGTAAAGAACCAAAGGGGAGGTACCTGCTGGACGCACGGTACGATGGCGGCTGTCGAGAGCAATTTGTTGAAAACCGGTAACTGGTCGGCTATGAATATACAGGGACAGCCTAACTTGGCGGAATACCATCTTGACTGGTGGAATGGTTTTAATCAGTATAATAACGATGATACAAATCCTCCGGATGGCGGTGGTCTTGAAGTACATATGGGTGGTGACTATCTGGTAGTTGCAGCATATATGAGTCGGGGTGAGGGTTTTGTGTATTGTGATGCGGCTAATGATGGCAGTGAATATGATGACAACTGGTATAGTTTAGCTCCGGCGAGGGACGATCCGAATTACCTTAAATTCTATGTCCGTGATATTGAGTGGTATGTTGCAGAATACGATTTGAGTAATATTGATGTTATTAAAAATAAGATCATGACGGAAGGTGCGCTGGGTACATGTATGTATTATTCGAGTTCATTTATAACAGGTTATGTTCACTATCAGCCTGTAAGCAGTACACAGTTGCCGAATCATTCGATAGCTATTGTTGGTTGGGATGACAATAAGGTTACTCAGGCTCCGCAGGGCAGCGGTGCGTGGCTTTGCAAAAACAGCTGGGGGAGCTACTGGGGGAATGGTGGTTATTTCTGGATTTCGTATTATGATAAGTGGTGTTGTCAGGAGCCTCAAATGGGGGCAGTGTCTTTTCAGGACGTTGGGCCTTTAAGTTATGACCATATATATTATCATGATTATCATGGTTGGCGTGATACTAAAACGGATTGTAATGAGGCTTTCAATGCGTTTGTAAGTGGTGGTTTGGAGGAGCTTGTGGCTTTGAGTTTTTATACTGCTTTGGATGATGTTGATTATGATATTAGGGTGTATGGCAGTTTTGAAGGTGGTCAGCTTGCAAATGAATTATCGACAAAATCTGGTACGATCGATCATACAGGCTTTCATACGGTTGATCTGGATATG
>JAGLTN010000228.1 GCA_023135255.1 Planctomycetota bacterium | reverse complement strand
ATAGTAAATATAATAGTATTGATGATAAGATCGATGATTCGCACTACTATACAACCTTTCTAAAGTTTGGCATTGGCCGAGCAACATACGATGCTTCTCAGGAAATACGAAATAAACATCTCGCGAGGGAAGAGGGCGTTGCTCTTGTTAAAAAGTTTGACGGAGAATTTCCGGATAGATATTTCGACGAGGTAATGGATTATATAGGCATGAAGCCTGAGCATTTTATGGAACTTGCCGAACAGGCTCGTTCGCCGCATCTTTGGAAGAAGGAAAATGGCGAGTGGAAGTTGAGGCATCCTGTTTGGGGCAATACAGAGGTTAAAAGTTGATAGTTTAAAAATTAGAGTAACATCTTGAACGTATAATTCACCACAAGCGACAGGGCAGATGTCTTGTTTCTTTTATTATTAAGACATACCCTCTGACAATTCAAAGGGTGAATAGAGTTGTATCTGAGCATAGTACATTTTTAATAAAGCATTTTTATGGTTAAAAAGATATTAAGATTATTATTTGGGTATCTGCATATGCGAAAGCTATATGCAGATATTCCCGGATCTTCTGAGCTTAAAAGTAAGACAGTAGTATTTAATACGATAAGGATGAATCAGGTCATATTTGCTTATGAAGTATTTATGGCGGCAATCCTTGCAAAATATATCACAAAGGTTTATGTAATAATTGACGATGGTCAGATGGAGCACTGGGATGGATTGCAGTATATTCAAGTTAATAATAAGGTAGCTAACTTGAACCCATACCATAGGATTAGCGGCAAAATTCTTTCTCTTTCATTATTGATCCTGTCAAAACTTGCTTATGGTAAGAAAGTTAAGTTTATTCGTACCTCAAAGATATTCAGACATTTCGATGGATACGAGGAGGATGCTTCTTTAAATTTCGACAAAACAGTTGAGAGCTCTGCCAGGCGTTTTTTTCAGACAGCGGAACTTGATTACGACTTTCCTGCCACAAAAAAATATATCGAGCTAACCAGAAAGAATTCGTATAAAAGTCACCTTATCGGCAAATACATTGTTGAAGTTTTAAATGCCAACAAGCTAATAACTTCACATGGTATCTATAGTACATGGGAGCCCTGTTTTGAATATGTAAAGAACTTCTCATCTATTGAATGCGTAGTTTATGGCCAACAGGGCTATAAGGTACAAGACATGTTGATGTCTGATGAAAAGCTTCAGGTGATAGGAAAAGCTTCCAATTTACATGCTTTTATGAAGTCTCCATTGATGGTAAAACAGAAAGAGCAGATATGCGAATATATGGATTCTCGTCTGAGCATGTCCACAGAGGACAGTAAGATATATTTTAAGAACTTGAAAGAAGATATTACCTTTGAAACCAGAGGTAAAGTTTTTGCAGCATTCACGAGAGTTGTCTGGGATGGTGATATTTATGAAACTCATTCTATATTTACAAGTCAGATAGAGTGGTTAGTTGATACAATCAAGTTTTTTAAGGATAATCCGCAAAATACACTGATAATCCGTTTCCATCCATCTGAGGTAACAATGGGTGAGAACATACCTCTAGAGAAGCTTATAATACAGAAATATCCAGAGGCTAAGGAGATCGAGAATATTATTTTCGTATCTTCATCACAAATAATTGACGTCTATAAGTTGATAACAGAAAAGGTTGATGTGGGTTTGATATATGGCGGCATGTTAGGTTTAGAGATTCCTTATTTAGGCAAACCCATAGTTTTTTGCGGTATGGGCAGGTTTACAGACAATGGTCTTGGCATCGAGCCTGAAAGTAAAAAACAATATTTTGATGTCTTACAAAAGCCCGGTAAATATGTCGAGAAGTGGGATTCTGATAAAATGAGAGAACGTGCTCTTAAGCTCGGGTATTGGCTATTGTTTGAGTCAAGCTTTCATATCCCAACTATAGCCAGGAAGTATGAGGATAATCAGCCCTTTTATCAAGATATAACTTTTTCGGATTTGAAAGTAGAAGATATATCTCCTGAAGAAAATTTTCAGTTTAAGCGAACTGTCGAATACCTGGTCAAATAACATTTCTTTTAAACTTCAACTTATAGTTTAGTCCTAAATAATTTGAGAAACGTTTTCTATATTTTTTTTAGTGATTTTGGAAGTAAGTTTCTTGCTTTTGCGATTTCACTATATATACGACGAATCCTTGGTCCTAGTTTTGCTGGTGCCTTGGCCTTTGTTAATCTTTTTGTATTTTACCTCAATGTTCTCTATGGAATTTTCCGCAATTCTTTAGATCGTGAAGTTCCCATTGCAGAGGGCAATGGGCAAATTCAGATGGCTCAGGATCTCCATGCGATGGTCTACTGGGTCATTCTTGCTCTAACAACACTGTCTTCATTAATATTTATTTGGGGTTCTGTACATTACTGGAATAATGTTGAGTTAAGATACGCCTTTTTAATCGGTATTTCCTTAAATGCCATAGGTTCCATATCGACATATCTCCGTATATCGTTTAAGGTTTCAAGAAATTTTAAGGCCTTGAGTCTTCATGGTCTGGTTATATCTGTATTTTCTCAAATTGCCTACCTAATAGGCGTACTCTCTCTAAATATTGCCGGCTATGCGATCTCAGGTTTGATAGCTGTAGGTGTGATCGTTTTTTATTATTTAAAGGTTTACCGGCTGCGTCCTATCAGCGCAGTTAATCTCAATAATATTAAAGTTATACTTTCCAGCGGCATTCCATTATCTATATATTCATTTATAATTTTAGGTCTCACGACAGTCGATCGTTTATTTATTATTTATTATTTCGACCAGAAGAGTCTTGGCTATTATGCTCTAGGTCTCTTGTTTTCGGCTGTATTAGTTATGTTACCAGCTGCGATGTCAACGACTATTCTAATGCCTAAGTGGTTTCAATGGGCGGCGAAAGAGCAATGGGACAAGTTGCGGCTTAGCATTTTACGATCTACGTTCGTCGCATTGTTTTTTACTGCGGCAGCGTGCCAAGTCTTAATTTGGATATTCCCTTTTCTTATAGAACAGGTATTACCTGATTTCAAGGAAAGTGTTGGTTGTTCAAAGATCCTTATACTTACAGTTTATTGGACATTTATGTTTCAGCCTTTTTCTGTTATCCTTTCAGCGAATGCTAAATATTTCAGATTAATAGTCTGCGGAATTGTAGCAATCGTTGTAGGCGTAATTGCTAATTATATGATGGTAAGATATGGAATTGAAGGCATTGCGTTGGCTACTTTGATCACCTTGTTTGTTTTTTCAAATATTGTTTTTGTTGTTTCTTTGTGCTCAATAAATTGTGGATTTAGCCAAATACTGTATTGGGGCGTTTTGATAAATAGTTTTGGTTTTGTTTTACTATTCGTTTCATATACAAAAATCACATTAGGCTTACTGTTTTCCCTGCCTTTACTTTTGGTCCTATTCGTCAAAGACAGGTTATTCTTAAGAGATTACATGCATGATATAAGGTGAGTTAACATCAGATCCTTTATCGCAGGTCTTTTTTAAAATGGAAAAATATATAATAATATCTATTCTCGATTCATTTCAGTTTCCTTTGCGTGAAGCTATTGAAAAACAAATATGGTGGACCGCTGAGAAGAGGCGTGACGAGGGCTTTGATGTAAGTATAATACTTTTAACTAATTGCGAGAAGAAGATCGAGCAAGATGGGGTAAAGATATTTTTCAAAAATAAGAAACATATATTGAAAAATAAACTTAGCGGGGATTATGTACATTTTATTAATAATGTTGTCTCTCTTGGTTTACTGATTGTGGTTTTATCGAGAGGACATAAGACCCTTACCTTGACGGATGGGTATATTTGGGGGCAGTCCAGAGAAACTCTTAGAAAAGCTATCAGTAAGGTTCTGCCTCTAATCTTCAATGAAATACAAGTTTATAGTAATTATCAAAAGAAGATGCTTAAGATTGAATCCTCAGAAATTGTCCAGCCTATTTTGCCAGATATAAAGGGAGCGGGTCAGCATAAAAGGTGCTTAGAGCCCACAATGCTTTATATGGGACATCTTAGCTATTTCAAAGGTGTAGATGTTATTGTTGAAGCTTTTAAGAAGCTTGTTGTTGATTTTGAAAATTTAAAATGGGTAATAGCTAATAATATGGTCAGAGGTGATGAGGATCTGATCACTAAGATTAAGCAATTAAAAGAAGAATATCCAGAAAACATAGTCATCAAAGGCGTAATTGACCCTATTAAAGAACTTTCAGAAGCATGGGTTTATGTTTATCCATTTAGCGAACCCGGCGGCACGATGGCTTATCCATTGTCATTGTATGAAAGTTTAATGTGTGATACTCCTTTTGTGGCTTGCAATGTAGGTGCAAACAGCGAATTTTTTGATGAAAAACATCTCATAAAGCCTAATGACCATAGACAGATGTATAGCAGGATCAAAGCAATATTAAATGAACGAATCCATTAATAAAATATATGGCAATAAAGCAGTTTATTACATCGACTTTTTGGCAGCACTCGATGCAGCGAAAAGTAAGTATATCCTGCTTAATTTTATCGTACCTGACAATGATCCAGGTGATATGGATATTGTGATACCTTTTGATGAATATGAGAAAGCAGTTCATATTATGCGGCAACAG
>JAGLTN010000227.1 GCA_023135255.1 Planctomycetota bacterium | reverse complement strand
TAGAGATTGTGTTGGTTTGGTTGGGTTTATTGTTTTTGAATGGGAAATGGTATGAATAAAACGGTTTTGTCTGTTTTGTCACATCCGGATGATGCGGAGTTTATGTGTGCTGGTACGCTGGCTTTGCTCGGTGAGGCGGGGTGGGATATTCATATCGCAACGCTGACTGCTGGTGATTGTGGTTCTAATAAGTTGGGGCGAGAGGAAATCGCTGATGTTCGCAGAGCTGAGGGTGCTGCGGCTGCCAAAATTATTGGAGCTACGTATCATTGTCTGGAATGTGAAGATGTTTTTATAATGTATGATAAGCCGACGTTGCAGAAAGTTATATCTTTGATAAGGACAGTAAAGCCGACGGTTGTTTTTACCGCAAGCCCGGCTGATTATTTTGTTGACCATGAGAATACAAGCACTTTGGCGAGGACTGCGTGTTTTGCTTGTGGTGTGCCAAACGCAGAATGTGAAAATATGGACCCTCATGATTTTGTTCCTTATCTGTACTATGTTGATGCGATGGAAGGGAAGGGGATTTTTGGTGAGGCAATTGTTCCTTCGATCTATGTTGATATTTCCACGAAGATAGATGTTAAGGAGAAGATGCTTTGCTGTCATGCGAGTCAGCGGGATTGGCTGCTTGAGCATCATCATATTGATGAATATGTTATATCAATGAAGGAAATGTCAAAGCAGCGAGGCAATGAGGTTGGTCGCGACTATGCAGAGGGGTTCAGGCAGCATCTCGGTCATGCGTACCCAGCGGATAATATTCTTAAAGAAATTTTGGGTGATCTTGTAAAATAACTGGAGCTTAGATATGGCACGAAAAATAAGTATGCTGGCAGAGGGCTGGTGGGATTATACGACTCTTGACGATGAGATTTTGAATGATGCAGCCAGGCTGACAGCAGATGATATACTTGAACTCTCGAGAGAGGGCTTTAAGGTTAAGTTCTATGACACAAGGGAAGATTTCTATCTTGCCGAAGCTCTTGAGTATATAAACACATGGAAACAGTCTACTGCGGACAATCCGGTTGGTATTTGTGGTCCTGTTGGTCCGACAGAACAGCTTCCTTTGGTTGCAAGGCTTGTCAATGAGTTGGAGATCGGCCTTGGGAATTGCTATTTCTGGGGTATGGATGAATGGTTTCTTGGTGACAAGGAGGTTAGTGAGGATCATCCGCTTTCTTTTGCAAAAGCAGATAAAGACCTCTGTTTCAATCTTATCAATGATGGCCTAAAGATGCCTGAATCGAATATGTTTTTTCCTAAGGCTGATACGTCGGAATATATTAATTCGTGGGGCAGGGGTGTTCGATGCGCAGTGATGCAGGGCGGACAGGGTGAGGTCAAGCACTGGGCATTTAATGATCCTGTCAGGCGTGAAGGAAAGTATAAAGACGCTCCGCCAAGCGCCGAAGAGTATCGTAAGCTGACAACCAGGGTTATCGAGATTCATCCGGTTACAGTTATGCAAAATGCCCGTACAAGTGGGGGGGGCGTTGTTACTGGTGTGCCTAAAAAAGCGATCACTGTAGGCCCGGCGGAGACCTGGATGTCTGATAAGGTTTCGATCTGGCATGGAGGCACGCATGATAATCCGTTTGGCATGAGGCTAACCTCTTTGATGATAAGCAAGAGGATTGTTGACTCAGCGGTTCCAATGTCATTGCTTGCTGACCATCCTAATGTTCAGTTTAATTTTTATCGTCCAGCTTTTAGCAACTGTGACGTCGAAATGCATTAAAGCCAGGTAGTGCGTGCAATTTTTTTGCCAACATGGTTTGATGATAACCCTTGCAGGAGTTGGCGAAATTGGGTATAAGTATGAGCAGTTTTTGAGTTATGCCAGATTGGCGTATAAAAGGGTTTTGGTTTAAAGGAGCTTATGTTATGAATGCAGGTGGAAAATACAGCAGGTTCGCACTTGTTAAAGAGATGATGGAAACCTCGGATATTATAAGAAATTTCAAGCTTGAAAATGCTGATAGTGCTGTTGCTGCGATCAAGGATTGCGGCAGGCTGTTTTTTACGGGTGAAGGGTCGAGCAGGATATTTCCAGCGAAAAATGCGATGTGCTGTGCGATGGCCAATGGTATGAAAGTGAATTTTGCTACCGAGGGCAGCAGGCAGGCGAGCGAATACGACCTTTCGGGCTTTGCAGTTTTCGGCGCTTCTAATAGTGGGCAGACTAAAGAGGTGATATGTCTTTTCGATGCACTTAAAAAAGCTGGGCACGATAAGCTTTTTGCTTTGACAGCTCATGAAAATACTACGCTGGAGTCTTTTTCTAATCAGGGGTTTGTGCTTAGCTGTGGTAATGAGGAGGCTGTGGCAGCGACTAAAAGCGTTGAAGAGCAGGCGTTAGTTTATCAGCAGATATTGGCGATGATCGATGGCAAGGATATCAGCGCCGAACTCACCAAGCTGGGCGATGCTGTCGAGGCGGCTTTGACTATGGAAATTGATCCAGCGATTACTGATGCTATCGCTAAGGCTGGGACGATTCATTTTGCTGGACGCAATGATGGTGTGGCTGAGGAGCTGACGCTTAAGACTAATGAGATTACACGTAAAAAGAGCGACTACCTGGAGGGGACTTACGCGGTACACGGGATCGAAGAGGTTATGAATGCTGACGATGTTGTTATCTTAATTGATCCGTTCGGGGTGGAGCTTGAGAAGATCAAAGAGACACTGGTTGATGGGGTTGGGATGAAAGTTTTTTCCGTTTCTGACAGCGATACGATTTTCCCAACGATAAAGATACAAAGCGTTGGGCAGCTGAGCAATTATGTCTACCTTGCAGCGGGATGGAATATCCTCGTTGAGGTCGGCATTAGTCTTGGTATCGATCTTGATAAGCCTACACGTGCCCGTAAAGTTGGGAACGAATTTAACGGCTGATCAGGTTTTTAAAAAAAATTGCTAAGGGTATTTCAGGTTTTGATTCGAAGTACCCTTTTTTTTATGGGGCAGGTTAATTATTCGGGGCGGATCTGTTGATTATTTTGATAATTTCTTTGATGGTAACTTTTTCTCTTGCGAATTGACAAAGGCCTACGATTTGCAGTGTTGATTGGGGTTCTGTTTTTTTGGTTATTGTTAAATATTTACAGCTTTTGCCCATTTCAGCGATGTTTAGCTCTATCGGTTGGTTGGCGGGGGTGTTTGGGTTTTGAATTGAGAAGGCGATGGCGGTTTTGGTCAGGTTCTTTTTGCAGGCGTTCAGGTATGCGAGGTTGGTCTCTGTTACTAAGTTGTTGGAGATGCCAGTCAGGATGGCCATATAAGAGCCTATAACCGTTATCATGATAAGCAGCATTATTAAAATCATGCCTTTGCGTTTTTGTTTTCTTATAGCCATAGTTTTCACTTATATAATTCCTTTTGCATAGAATTCACAAAGTAGAGATTTTTCATTTTCATTTTTTTGTCGGTTCTGCCTGAGAGTTTTTGCTCGATGTAAGAGGATACTTCTACGGCATAGATATTGTTGTTTCTGGTTAGGGGGGTGAAGCTGATCCTGGCATTTGGTATGGAGCGTTTGTCTGTGGACAGGCTGGTGTTTTCCGAGAGGATTATTTTGTCGACGGCGTCTTTTTCGATGCGGTATAATGTTACTGTCTTGTTATTGGTTTTGATCAGAAGGTTGTTGGCGTCGGTTTTGTATTGGGCAAATGCGGTTAAAATCTCCGGAGAAGTTTCTACGTCTTGCTGGATATTATGAAGCACTGCGTTTTTGTCGGAATTTGTCATCATCAGCTTTTGCGCAATCGGAATTTCTCTTAGAGTTATGACGTATAGTTTGCTGACGGCAGGCCAGATCAGGGCGGATACTGTTATGACGAATAGCATCTCAACCAGGGTTGTGCCCTTATTTTTTTTACTTAATTTTATTTTTGCGGTATGTATCTGCATAGTTCTGTTTTTACCTTATGATTGAAGCTTTGTGAATCGGCGGAGACTTTTATCAGTTTTGTGCCTTTCCATTGGTTTGTTGGGAGGGTTTGTTTTATTGAGCAATTAATTTTTGGCCAAAGGGATTTGAATTGTTTTTTGCTAAGGGCAGAGCCTGTGATTTCGATGCTGTCGAGCTGGGCCTGCGCTGCGGCGATGCAGCGTTGTTTTACGAGATGGTAGTCGTTAATTCTTGCAAAGCCGTTCATGCTGACGGCGAAACAGAATGTCAACATTACGAGCAGAACGATGCCTGTGTGAAGTTCTAAAGCCATGAAACCGTTTGTTTTTATTTTATTTTTCATTATGTTTTTCCATATCAAGTAGGTATGACTTGTCCTGCGAGAGAATTTACAATAGCTACCATCGGGAGAAATATTGCTAACAGGATCGAGGTGACGATCGAGGCTAAGATAATAACGGTTACAGGCTCGGAAATGATACGGATCAGGCTTATGCGGTAGCTGTAGTTTGAACGTAGTACGCTTTCGATCATTTCAAGCCCAGCGGGGACGTTATTGCCGGACAGTGCCCATGGCAGGAGGGAGCCTAATTTTGCTTTTCTTGCGGATTCTGCGATGTCACTGCCGGAACGGACTTTTTTTAACCAGTTTTTGAGTCTTTTTTTGAAACAAATGTTGATATCCAGTTTACATGCACCTTCGATCGCTCCATCTATGGTGGTATCGACGTTTAGTGAGAGCCTGAGGTATTCAACGGTTCTTAGCAGTGAGTAGTTTTTTTCGAACCAGCGTATAACAGGAATATGCCATTTGAGGAAGTCGCCTATCCTGGAAAGCAGGAGCGGTTTTTCTGCTCGGCGAGGACGAAATTTTACATATACCCATATCGACAATATTATTAAAATCAACAGTATTATTTCCCACCACAAGTTGTAAGCTATCACGCCTGATATTTTGAAGACTATAATACTTATCTTTGGTAAAGGTGCACCATCACACATTTCCGTAAGAACTAAAGAGAACGAGGGCATAACAAATTTTATTATGAATAGGAGTATTATAAATGCCAACAGCAAGATAATGACGGGGTAGGCTGGGGCGAAACACTTCGGGGCGGCTCTTTCCTTTGCTTTTTTGATGGTATCTGCGAGGAGCATTTCTATTGCCATGGGGAGCTGATTTATTTTTTCCCCAGCTGCGATCATTGCGGGGATGTGTCCGGGGCATCTTGCGTAGCCGAGCTTGACAGATTCGCTGAGTGGTCGGCCCTGGAGTAGCCATTTGTTAATTTTTTTAAAGATAGCTGATACTTTGTTAGTGCTGTTTTGTGCAGCGGAATCGAGAACAACTGTCAATGGCAGGTTTTGATTTATTCCAGCGGAGATGGTTGACAGGACGCATAGCGGCTTTGAAAACTTTGAGCTTACTTTCAGGCTGATATATGAAGTTGCGACGAGGAAGATGAACAAGAGACTTAAGCAGGCCCAGCCGCCGAAAACGAAAAATGCCGATGCCTGAAAAATTGTAATAAATGTTAAGATCAGTATACATTTGGCAATCGCTTTGGCAGCTGCTGTGGAGTCGGTTGTTTTTCTTGAAAAGAAAACCACAATCAGAGAAGAAAAGAATAGCAATGCCGTGATTGATAAGGCATATGTTTTTTCTATGTCGTCTGCATCGTCAAAATTGGCGGCAACGAAGCTCATTACTACAATCAAAGGCAGCAGAAAACTTATACCTGCTAATGGTTTTTTATAGCTAAGGTAAGTAAATGAAAACAGTATTAGTAAGTATATCCATATCATAATTTTAACCTGCCATACCAGTGATAATTTGTATCATGGGAAGGAATATCGCGAGAATAATAAAGAATATTACAATTCCAAGAGTTACTATTATTAGAGGAGGTAAGAATATTTGTAGTCTGTTCTGGTAGCCTTCGACCTGCTGGAGGTACATTTGACCGAGGCTGTAGAGGTTGTCCTGCAGCTCGTTCCTCTGCGAACCCATTTGCACGGAGTAGAGCAGCAGTCTTGGTATTGATTTGCAGAATTGTCCTGCTTCGAGGATGTTTGAGCCTTGTTCGATCTGTGAGGCGAGAATGCCGCCTTCGAGGATCATTTTTTCACTTGCCGCTGAATCGCAACCAAGTCTCAGGCACATCGGCATATCGCAACCGGCAGAGACCATCATTGCCATAGCTTCTGATAGCTTTGCGGAAACAGAGTTGCGATACAGGTTGCCTATGACGGGAAGTTTTAAAATAATGCTTTCTTTCGTACGTCTTGTTTTAGGTGTAGCAGAAAGTAATGACCAGGTTAAAATAACCAGACCTGCGACAGCTACTATTGCCAACCAGAGCAGCCAGATGTTGTCTGAAATAATAAAGACAGATCTTGTCATAAGGTTAAGTCTTTCTCCATCGAGCATCTCAGTTAAAATAAGCTTGAACTGTGGTACGACGTATCTGAAAACGAAGGTGACAAGAATGACGGCTAAGAAGAGTACGGTTGCAGGATAAGAGATCGCTTCGAAAATTATTTTGCGGGTTTTTGTTGATACTTCGATATGTCGATTGAGACTTGTGAGCATTTCGGGGAGTCTGCCTGTTTCGACGCCTGCTTTTAGGATTCGGCCATACAAAGGTGGAAAATTTTTCTTTCTTTTTTCAAACGCCTGCTCAATGCCGGTTCCATTTTCAAGCTCTGTTGCGATTTCATCGATAAGCCTTTTCATTTTTGCCGAATTTATATCTTTTGAAAGCTCACGGAGGCCTTTTTCCAAGGGGATACCAGCTTTTGCTATCGAGGCAAGTTGCTGGTTGAAAAGCAGAAACTCATTTCTGCCAATTGCAGAAACTGGTTGGCGGGGTTTAGCTTTTTGGATAGAGTTTATTTTCAGCTGCATTTGTGTGAGGAGTTCTTTTGCGTTTTCCAGACTCGAAGCTTCTATCGAGCCTTCCATCAGTCTGTCTTCAGCGGTCAGCGCTTTATATTCAAAAATCGCCATATCTGTTTTCCCTTATGCTATTTTCGTTATGCAGTAAAAATTCCGCATACTTTATTTATCTCATCTATACTTGTTATGGATTTTTCTATTAGATTTTTTCCTGCTGAGAGAAGATCCTTGTGGCCTTTATCTTTCAGGATATTTTCGAGTTCGTCGATATCCGCTTTTGCGAGGATGGCTTTTCGCAGGTCGCTGTCGAGTTCTACGATTTCGGCGATGAGTGCTCTGCCTTTGTATCCTGTGCCCAGGCATGATTCGCAGCCTACGGCCTCATAGCTTTGGTTTTTTTCGTTTTTAATTTTGCATTTGTCGCATAGCTTGCGGACGAGTCTTTGGTTCAGGATGCCAGATAGGCTTGAGGTTAGCTGGTAAGGCTCTATACCCATTTCGAGCAGTCGCAGGAAACCTGCTGCCGGTGATGAGCTGTGCATTGTACTCATGAGAAAATGTCCTGTCAGGGCTGCCTGGGTTGCAATTTTTGCGGTGTCTGCATCGCGTATCTCACCTATCATTAAAACCTGCGGGTCCTGTCTTAGCA
>JAGLTN010000226.1 GCA_023135255.1 Planctomycetota bacterium | reverse complement strand
ACGGTTTGCTAAACCGTCGTACGGGCATATACCTGTACCGGGGGTTCGAATCCCCCCCTCTCCGTTAAGAAGCAGGCGTAAACAACCTGCTTTTTTTATGCGCAAAAAATAATTCCAAAAACATAACAGGGGTTTCACGCCTGATTACTTTGAATAGATTTGAAAGATTTTAATATAAAACCGCCAAGAGCTAATACTACTACTGCCATGATTATCAAAAGTAAAACCTTATGTCTTTCGGTCCAAGGCTGAGGTTTTTGCCCGACCTTCCCAAATAGAGGATTTTCAGAGAGAGAACTCAATCTGGCTAAAGTTGTTTTGATCTCTGAGGGTTTATCCAGTTTATGTGTTATATCATATTTAGGTCTGATAGCAGATTCTGAGCCAACATAGAGCGAAGCGTTCAGGCTGTTACCGGCATCAAACACAATCTGGTGCGTTACCATCTTTGCCGATACGGTTTCTAATTTTAGCGGCCTGTCATCGTAATTTCTTACTGTAATCTTAAGATGCCTGTATGCTTGTTTGCCTGAAGGGATTGATAAAGCTATCCTTTCATTTTTCTTGCCTTTGGTTGAGCTGTAGCGGTAAACAGTACCACTGGTTAGGCTTTTCCACTTTTCTTCAACTTCTCTGAATCTTTCCCTGTTATCTTCGCTGTCGATTTTGACCTTGCGTGTAGAGGCATCTCGTCCATCAACAGTTATATGCCTATAAAAAGATTCATCAACAATTGACAGTTGTATTTCGCTTATTGGAAGATTACGAAATTTCAAATTGTACTCATAGATACTCAGATTCTTTTCCTTATCCTCAGTATGGTTTACACAAACCATTTCTATTGGGATCCTATTTGCAAGCTTCTTGTCGCGATTGAATGCTCTCAGTTCTTTTATAACGGGGCTTTTCTGCTCAGTAGTCATTGGGGCGACAGTGATTCTCAAATAGCGATAGTCGTTTGCCGGTAAGTCAATACTGTTGAACCGTGATTTTACTTTGTTATCGATGGCAAAAAGAAAAGCCTGTTCAACAATTGTGAAAAAAGTAACATTATCATTTGAACCTTCGACCTTAACAGCCCGTCTGAAGTTACGGCCTGCTGTTTCAACTTCAATATAGTTATTTATTGTCTGCTTGCCAAAATCCAGGGTTACTAAAGAGTTGTTCTTATCATCGGTTGAGCGATTAATGATATCGGGCAAATATTTATGCTTTGGGGTGATATCCTTCGGCTTAGTGAGTAAATATGGCACTTGCCGGCGGTTAGAATCTATGATACGAATATCTGACAGATCTGATTTTGCGACATCATAGACTTCTGGAATGATATCGGCCGTGACATATTTTTCAGCCCAACTATCAAGGGTTATCTCGGAACAATATTTCCATTTTGTCAGGTCGATTGCTAAAGCATTACTCGTTATAGCAGTAAATAATATAGTCGTGATATAAAGAATTACCTTTTTCATATCGAATCCTTTCGTTAGTCGTCAATTTTCCCTTCAGCCAGCGCAACTTCAAAGAAACCTTTGTTCTTCAAATGCTGGTAAAGATAAGAAACACCAACCAGTGTTATACCAGTTGCTAAAAAAGCAGCAATTCTAAAGACACTCTTGACGGTACTCATGTCCAGAATGAAAACTTTCCCAAGCAGCAAGCCAAACAGACCAAGTGAAATATATCTCAGCACCGCAGTTTTACGCCAAAATCCTGCTGTCATTAATGTTACGCCATAAATCGCCCACATCACCGATATATACATATTCGCCAGAAACATCCAATTGGCAATTTTTTCTGCAAATCTGTTTTTGCAGTACCAGTAAAGATATATTTGCTCAGTAAGCAGAACCCAAAGTACAAAGATCGCAGCTAACGCAAATATACGGTAAAATACGACACCGCCCCTATCTTCTTCTTGCACAGCTTTCCTTAAAAACCAGGCTGACGTAAATAGTACCGCCACAAAAAGAATTGCAAACGCGAAATTAGTATTAGCAAAGATCATAAAACTATCGTTGTAGCTTTCTGTAAAGTAAGCCATAGTAAAACACGCCCCCGCCAGGCCTACAACTGTAGCCAGAATTTTGCAAAATCTACCTGCGGGACAAATTGGTCTGATGACAAGTAATAACGTGATTATAGTATAGATGACGATCATGCCTCCCACATAATAGGTATCAATCATTGCTTTTTGAGCAATGTTGTAATCGCAGTGCCAGTACCACTCCATCATAAAGGCAAACATTAGAACAAGCGTTGATGCCGAATAAAATACCTGCGAGACAATGTCGCGACACTGGGCCTCTATCTCCAAACTTCGTCTGTAGAGAATATGACAGATAGCTATGGCAGCAGATACAAAAACCCAGGTACCAAAAGCAGGGTTCAATATTAAGCTGAAAGCTCCTGTATGCATCGGCAGTTCATTTATCAATTGTTCCAGGCTTAATAAAATCGCTGCAGCGGAACATATTTGCGTCCAGATGCTTCTATATCGAAGTCCGATTACTAACAGCACAACAGCTTCAATTGCCCATACCATCGCAACAGCATACATTTTTAAGTAAAGCGGCACCGCGATCGTAAGGAAAAACAACCCTATTACCAGCAACACAACTCGCAGGTTCATATCCTGCTCACAGCGTTTCATAACTATGCTCATTATGACAAGGTGTGCGATGCACAAGCCAATGGCACAAAAAGCAAGCTCCATCCGATATTTTGCGAAAAGGATTGTCCATAAGTAAAAAAACGTAACCGCTGCATTTGTCAGCACAAGCAAAACATCCTCTTTCTGAACTTTGATTTTTCTGACAAGGCCATTAAATAGTGGCAGCAGCAGATAGATTGCGAAGAATACACCCAGCCAACCAAGTGCAATGGACATCTGTACGGGAACTTCTTCAGCCCTTCTCATTGCAGGGTGGAAGAACTTTTCAAACCAGCACGTGTAAAGAACAAATGTGCCGACAAAGGCAACTATGTTTACTGCCCGCCATTTTCGGTAATAAGCACAAAGCATCGCACCTATTCCTAAAACCAGAACATAGGCAAACAGAGGTACGGGCACATTTTCACCGGTTGAAATTATCACTGGTGTTAAAAAACCGCCTATTAATGATAGAACCGCTATTAATATCTCATTAAGGCTAACCGCATAAAGCATAGCTGCGAGGGTTATAAGAATTGCCAGAATAAGGGCTGGAACAGAATCGATCAAACTGTAGAACCGGTAAGCTGAAAAAACCGCAGCATATAATATAGCAAACCCCAGGGCTGTTACTGCTTTGGCAACTATACCATAT
Organism: Planctomycetota bacterium; assembly: GCA_023135255.1. Lineage (GTDB taxonomy): Bacteria > Planctomycetota > Phycisphaerae > Sedimentisphaerales > Anaerobacaceae > JAGLTN01. The sequence continues at coordinate 652 of JAGLTN010000226.1, read as the reverse complement.
CCGCGTTTTCGTGTTATTTCGCCTATGCAAAGGGTAATAAGGCCTGAAATAGAAACTATAACAACTCTCCCGAGAGGACCTACAATAGAATTGTCATAAGCATACTTCAGAAAAAACCCTACGCCGACAATTACAGTAATAATTCCCGCTATGAGAACCCACCGCGTACCAATTCGTTGTTCGAGTGTGCCGGTTTGGGAAATGCCGACAGACTCCTTTTTTATTTCGGGCAGCTTAGTGAGTTGCAGCAAAGGTATTTCTTCTTTTGCTTCTAATTGATCTCTATTTGGTGGAGGGGCCATAGCGACTTCCTCAGGTTTTAGCTTTTCTACCGACTTTGTCATACGAGGCTCGGTAATTGAGAGGCCTTTCTTCTGAATCTGCAATAAAAGCTCTTTTGTTTTATTCAATGCGATAATCGAAATAATTAAAGCTACTGGCCCTGACAGAACAAAACCAACTGCCAGAACAATTAAAAGAATAGCAAACTCATCCATTTGTCAGGCTCCTCAAGTATTATACTGAAATTATCTGTTCCTAATAGTTGAAACTATACTGATCCTAATTGAATTTTACCGTTTATCCACGAGTAATTAACTTAAAAATAACAAGTTACAGCTTTATTCGCGAGCATTTACTACCCTTAAGGGTA
>JAGLTN010000225.1 GCA_023135255.1 Planctomycetota bacterium | reverse complement strand
ATTCGCGGGCATTTATTACCCTCAAAGGTACATTATACCAAAAACTGAAAATATTTACAGGGATTTTAAAAACTTAAATCCAGTCGCGCAGAACATACCCGCGATCTAATTTAAATAATCGTCAAAATAGCCCTATTCCTGAAGCGTTAATTCATTATTTGCGGTAAGTAGCGAAACACCCAGCCTCTTCAACAACCTTAACTGCCTCAAGGCATACCCTTTCAGGCAGAACAGCGGAAAGCTTTTCGTAGATATAAAAAGCTACGTTTTCCGCAGATGCGTTTTTGTCGCTGAAATAACTGCTTTGTTCAAGCGTCATATCACTGATTCCAGCGGTGATATTATCGACCTTTTTCTTTAGCAGGTGGAAATCCATCACCAGTCCCGTTTTGTTAAGTTTTTCCCTGCTGACCTCAACTGTTACCTGCCAATTATGATTATGCAATTCTTCCTTTGAACCGTCCGGTAAACTAAGTTGATGCGATGCCTCAAAACTGCTTTCAACAGATATGCTGAACACTATAAAGCTCCAATAATATTATCATCCCATATTATGTTACGTTTTTATTTCTGCAGTTTTCTTTCAGCGATCCGGCTTTTCAGTTTTTCAAAGATAGGTTCCGGAATAAGGTTTGCCACGTTTCCGCCGAGTCCGACTATCTCTCTTATCAAAGTTGAACTTGTAAATCCATACTCCGCAGATGTCATAATAAACACAGTCTCTATCCCAGCTACCGCGCGGTTTGTCATCGCAAGCCGAAATTCATACTGAACATCCGTAAGACTTCTCATTCCCCTTAAGATTACATCGATATCATGTTTTAATGCATACTCAACCATCAAGCCGTCAAAACTTTCAACCCGAACTCTCGGCTTGTCCGCTACCAACTCAGCTATCATGTCAACACGTTCCTGCTTAGAGAACAGCGGATCCTTAGCGGGACTTTGACCAACTGCTACTATCAACTCATCAAAAAGATTTATACCTCGGCTTATAACATCCATATGCCCATTAGTAATAGGATCGAAAGAACCCGGAAATATAGCCCTTACAAATTTCTTATGCATCGCAATATCCTTTCAATGATTTATGCCATCTGTTGGTTGTCTTGTTCTTGTTCTGTAGTTAACGTCACAGGTATTTCAAGCCAGAACGTTGAACCCTTTTCAAATTCGCTTTCCAGCCCTACCTCCCCCGCAAGTATCGACGCCAACTCTTTGCTTATCGCAAGCCCAAGTCCGCTGCCTGTTGATTGGCGGGTTATCGAACCATCTGCCTGTCTGAATTTTTCAAATATAACCTTCTGGTCAGCCTCGGAAATGCCGCAACCGGTATCAGCAACTGAAATTTTAACGACTTTGTCATCTGTCATAACCGCTTTAACTTCGACCCTGCCGTTTTCATCGGTAAACTTAACCGCATTACTGAGAAAGTTATACAATATCTGCTGCACTTTCCCCGCGTCAGTGACCAGCGTAGGTATCGTCTCATCGATTATAAGTCTGGTCTTTATCTTCTTATTTTTTGTCATAGCGGAAAATGCCGCCATAGAAGATTTGCATAAATTCTGCAGATCAAATTGCTCGATATGCAGCTTCATTTTTCCCGCTTCGCTCTTTGCCAGGTCAAGCAGATCATTAATCATATTAAGAAGTCTCTTGCCGCCGGTGATGATATTCTCCGCATACCTTTGTCCTTTTTCCTCTTTCAGCGTCTCAGGCTTTTCACGAAGTATTTCCGCAAAACCGAGTATCGCATTTAAAGGCGTCTTAAACTCATGCGAAATATTTGCCAGAAACTCACTTTTGAGCTTATTGGCTTTAAACAGCTCTATATTTCTTTCCGACAGCTCAACAACCTTTTTATCGAGCTGAAGATTTGAGTCACGCTGCTTCTGCTGCGCAGCCTGCAAACCGTCAAGCATGTGATTAAACGCATCTGAAAGTTTCTCATATTCATCACGAGTCTTGATAGCACTTCTGACATCGAGGTTGCCCTCTGCAACATTATTCGCCAAAGCTCTAAGCTGACGGATAGGTCTCAATATCACACGCTGGGTTATCATATAAAACGTAATGATAGCGCCGGCACCACCAATAAGCCCCGCAGCAATTATCCAAACCCGATTCATCAACAGCGTTTTTGTTATCTCATTAGCACGCCTGCTCACAACTACCGCACCTATAGGCTCATTCAGCGAAAACTCACTCGCCGTGCCCTGTGGGTTATGACAGCTGATACATTTTTCAGTCGCTTTGAATATTCTCACATAATTGCTTTTTATGAATCTGTCTTTTTGTGTTATCAACAGGCTCTCATCGCGTCCCTTATTTTCCTTAAGCGACTCGATCATCTTCCTCTGATACTTCGGCAATTCGTCAAGCGGCAAAGTTTTATCCTTGCTGAATCTAAACCACCTCATCTCAGGATTTTCAGCATCCGTTTCTCCGCCTGTATTATTCAAAGGCACAAGAGCACCCTCAGCAGTTTCATTTATTTTGAAATGTTTCTCAAACAGCAATTCAGACTTCGCTCGGCCGGCATCGAGATATGCTTTCGTCGTCAGCTTGCCCATCCAGACATAAGGAACCAGAAGTGCGATGCTCAAAATAAAGATTACCGCTGTGCCGAATGCGATTCTGCACTTCTCCGCCAACGAAAGAGGCGACAAGTGTAAAAACACCAAAATCCTGTGCCAGATTTTACTGATTTTTTTTCGCATAAGCGAACCAATTTCTGTCAGCTGTTATACTGATCCCAATTGAATTTTACCGCTTATCCGCGAGTAACTAACTTAAAAATAAGAAGTTACGGCTTTACTCGCGGACATTTACTACCCTTAAGGGTATAACTTAAAAATAATAAGTTACGGATTTATTCGCGGACAT
>JAGLTN010000224.1 GCA_023135255.1 Planctomycetota bacterium | reverse complement strand
GTGCATATTTATATCACTGGTCAAAATCAGCTCCTTACTCCTGACTGATATTACCATAGGAGTAGGAGGATTCTGGCTCAGCGATACTATTTTATTGATTAAATACGGATGATTGTGTTTGAGCAAATGGAGAATATTATTCGCCTCATCAAACATATAAATAGAGGCAAACCTGACACCAATAAGCTCAGGGATTTTTTTAATACATATATCAGCAATACGTTCACTATCAAGACAATTAATTTGCCTTGCAAGAGGTGTGATCTGCTCAAAAAATGATAAGCCGCCATCACCCACAGATAGTCTGCTATTGCCGTCTCCACCTTTGTTCTTAATTAACCGCATCTTTTAACCCTTTTGACACTTTCTGCTGACACTAAAAACCACATACCTCTTTACAACCAAAGCTTAATAACTAATTAGCCAAACACCAAAAAAACATTAGCCAAAAACTTAGAAAAATCAGGAAAAATAACCTCCGATAATATTTCCTGTTGCCCTTCCCGCAATTTTACATTTTAATGCTTGATTCTTAATTACTCAAACTGGCTATCGGTAAATTTAAGTAAGGGATTATTATTGAAAATATCAGCTAAGCTATTACTATATGGTCACAATTTAAGTTCCATTTAAGGATATGTATGAATATTCATGGATTTGATATCGCGATAGTCGTTGTTTATTTAGTGCTCGTCGTCACTGCAGGGGTAATAGTATCCCGAAAAGCAAGCCAAAATCTCAATTCATATTTTCTGGCTGGCAAAAGCATCCCATGGTACGTGCTCGGCATATCAAACGCCTCAAGTATGTTCGACATTACAGGAACAATGTGGCTGGTAACGCTGTTATTCGTTTATGGTCTGAAAAGCGTCTGGATACCCTGGCTTTGGCCCATGTTCAATCAAATATTCCTCATGATATATCTGGCTGTCTGGCTTAGAAGATCAAACGTCCTGACAGGTGCAGAATGGATAAGGACACGTTTTGGTGACGACAGAGGCGGTGAGCTATCCCATATCAGCGTAGTATTATTCGCCCTGATCAGCGTTATTGGTTTCATGGCATAC
>JAGLTN010000223.1 GCA_023135255.1 Planctomycetota bacterium | reverse complement strand
TTAAACGGAACAGGATACTTCGCAGGCATGATATCTGGCATCACAACCGCTATGGCAATACCAAAACTCTTCCCAGATTTACACGTACTAAACGGTTTTCTTGTAATACTGGCAATAAGCACAGCCGCATCAATAATTGTCAGTCTGATAACAAAACCAGAAAACCCGGAAATTCTGAAAAAATTCTACAAAAATGTCCGACCATGGGGCTTCTGGACGCCTGTGCTAAAAATGGTATTAGAAGAAGAGCCGGACTTTAAAAGAAACACTAATTTCAGTAGGGACATGATTAACGTCGCGGTAGGCATTGCATGGCAAACATGCCTTATCACACTACCTATATATATCGTGTTAAAACAATACAAACCGATGGTTATTACCATTGCCCTATTGATAATAACATCAGTATTCCTGAAAATTAACTGGTACAATAAGCTGGAGGAAAATTAAAAATGAAAAAAACATTAATTGCATTTTTGCTCATATCCGCTCTCGCCATTAGTGCAAATGCCCAATTAAAAAACTTTATCACTAAAGATACTGACAAGCTAATGGATGGCAATGAAGAATTTAGATTTATCTCCTTCAACATCCCCTGCCTTCATTATAATGAGGACAATTTCCCATTCAAAGAAAAATCGCCCTGGCGACTGCCTGATGAATTCGAGATCAGAGACGCCCTCGGCTCAATCAAACAAATGGGAGGAAATGCAGCAAGGATTTTTACCTTTTCTGTAGTAAAAAAAGGCGAGGACCCATCTGTACCCAAACATGTGCTGGGGCCGGGAGAATTCAACGAAGAAGCATTTAAAGTTTTCGATAAGGTTTTGCAAATTGCCAACGAAATGAATATCAGACTCATAATCCCCTTCACAGATGATTACATCTGGTGGGGTGGTATCCCAAACTATGCGGAATTTAGCGGCAAAACTGTTGAAGACTTCTATACCGACCCGCAAATTATCGCTGACTTCAAAAAGACCATCAAATACATCCTAAACAGAACCAATACATATACCGGCATAAAATATAAAGACGACAAAGCCGTTCTATGCTGGGAAACAGGCAATGAACTCCGTAAAGTAACCCCTGCCTGGACTTCAATGATATGCAAATACATAAAGAGCATAGACAAAAACCATCTCACAATGGATGGTTTCCATACTACAAAAGTACGTCCCGAATCTATCAATGACCCATACGTAGATATCGTAACAACCCACTACTATCCAAGCCCTGCTTCACCTGCATATCACCTGATAGATTCAACAAAAGAAAACAGAAAGCTTTGCAAAGGAAAATGTCCCTATGTCATCGGTGAATTCGGTTTTGTCAATACCGCTGCAATAGAAGAATTCCTCGACTTCATAATAGATGACGGCATAAATGGCGCATGCATCTGGTCACTCAGATACAGAAGCAGAGATGGTGGATTCTACTGGCATACCGAACCGTTCGGCGGAAACAGATTTCGATCTTACCATTGGCCTGGTTTTGATAGCGGATGCTACTACGATGAAAAAAATCTCCTTAACGTAATGAGAAAAAAAGCTTTTCAGATAAGAGGCCTTAAAACTCCTCCTGTTGAAAAACCCGCTCCGCCTGTCCTTTTACCCATAACAGATGTCGCTGCTATAAACTTCCAGGGCAGCGTTGGTGCCACATGCTATGATATTCAAAGGTCCGAAAATAAACTATTCTGGGAAACTATCGCACAAAACATCTCTGATGCAAGATATCAATACCGTGACCTGTTCAATGACGAAACTGCAAAGATCGGCAACAAGTACTACTATCGAGTTATCGCCAAAAATTCTGCCGGCAAATCAACTCCTTCAAACGTCGTAGGGCCTGTAAATGTACAATACTATACAATTACTGACGAAATGGCTGACCATAGTATGATATATGCCTACGATAAAATATCTTTCGAAAAACTCGACAGGCCCCGCATATTCAAAGAAGACTCTCACCGGGTCAAAGCAAACAAGGGCAGCTTTGTCGTATACAAAACCAAAGGAACAATTGAAGATTTTGAAATTTATTCATTTTTCGAAGGCGATATAAGCGATTTCAAGGTTTACGCGTCAGTTGACAGAAAAAATTACACCGCCCTTTCTACGAACAAAACGAGTTACTACGTAACCCCTGGTCCTAATGATTACGATTACGGCTACGCAAAGCCTGTTTTATATTATGGAAATAATAATGTTGCAAACGCAAGGTATTTAAAGATAGAATTCACGAACAACGCTCAGCTTTCACGAGTAGAGATAAAAAGTAAATAACGAAACAAGAAATTAAATTAGATAAGGAGATTAAAACAAATGAAAAAGATTCTATTAACAATCGTTGTCGGCATGGTTTTAATCCCAACCATCACAGCCGCAAAATCCAATTCAGGATTCAAAAACTTTATTACCAGGAACGCTGACAAGCTAATGGACGGCGACAAGGAATTCCGCTTTATATCTTTTAATGCACCTACCTTGCATTTCAACGAAGACGCCAAAACCTTCACCCGCGACACCGTTTACCGCATGCCCGACGAATTCGAAATGAGAGACGCTCTCGAATCCCTCAAGCAGATGGGCATACCAGCGGTAAGGATTTTCCCTATTTCTATCCGGAATGCCAACGAGGACCCCATCGTCCCAAAACACATACTCGGCATAGGGAAATACGACGAAGAGGCTATGCGTACATTTGACAAGCTGCTCGAACTGGCTAACGAAATTGGTGTCAGGCTCATCGTCCCTTTAGTAGAACACCATGACTTTTTCGGTGGAGCGCCAAGCTATCTGGCTTTTAGAGGCGATATCATCGAAGATTTCATCAGCAACCCGGAAAGAAAGATGGAATCATTCTATAATAATCGACAGATCATTGAAGACTTTAAGACCAATCTTAAGATTTTCCTCAACAGAACAAACACTTACACTGGTGTAAAATACAAAGATGAAAAGGCTGTCCTCTGCTGGGAAACCGGTAACGAACTAAGAGGCGCAACTCCAAAATGGACAACTGAAATTTGTAAATTCGTAAAAAACATAGATTCAAATCACCTTACAATGGATGGCTTTCACGCAGGGGACGCTCGCGACGAATCTATCGAAGACCTATACGTAGACATCCTGACAATACATCTCTATCCAAACCCTTACAACCCACAATCAATAATCCAAAAATTAAAAAGTAACTTCAAGCGTTGCAAAGGAAAAAAGCCTCTTGTTGTCGGAGAATTCGGCTTCATCACTACCAACGCTGCCAGCGACGTAATGGATTACATGATCGACAGCGGTCTAAGCGGTGCGTGCCTCTGGTCGCTCAGATACCACAGAAGAGAAGGCGGTTTCTACCACCACCTCGAAGGTTGGAGCACTAACAGCAGATTCAAATCATACCACTACCCAGGCTTTCCATCCGGCGACTCTTACGATGAAACCAACCTGTTCAATCTCATCCGTGAAAAGGCATACAAGCTTAAAGGCATGGACGTCCCAAAATTGCCAAAACCAAAAGCTCCAAAACTCCTCGACATAACTTCCGTAGGCGATATCAACTGGCAAGGCTCCGTAGGTGCTTGCGGCTATGATATTCAACGCTCTGAAAACAAATTTTCATGGAAAACTATCGCAAAAAACGTCTCCGATGCAAAATACCAGTTCCGTCCGCTATTCAATGATACCACTGCACAGATAGGCAAAACTTATTACTACAGAGCGATAGCAATAAACTCCACAGGCAAAAGCAGCCCTTCAAATATTGTCGGCCCAGTAAAAGTCCTCTCGCAAAGACTTGTAGACGAACTAAACAACTTCAGCAAAATTTACGCTTATGACACTGACGTCGTAATTGACGATACTGATGTTGACAAAACACGTGAAGATATGTTCAGACTAAAAGCCTCAGCAGGTAAAAGAATT
>JAGLTN010000222.1 GCA_023135255.1 Planctomycetota bacterium | reverse complement strand
TATTATCCTCGGTGAAGATGTTGGTCTTTACGGCGGGGCATACCAGGCGACGCGGGGACTGGTTCAGGAGTTTGGGACAGACAGGGTGATAGATACAGCGATTAGCGAAGCTGCGATTGTCGGAACCGGAGTGGGAGCGGCTATTCGAGGTATCAGGCCGATAGCTGAGCTTATGTATGTCGATTTTATTACGATCGCAATGGATCAGCTGATGCATAATGGTGCGTTTAACCGTTATATGTTCGGCGGTAAAGCCAAGGTGCCGATGGTTGTCAGGACTGAAGGGGGTGTGGGCAGATGTATCGCGGCGCACCATTCGAAATCGCTTGAATCATGGCTGATGCATATACCCGGTCTTTATGTTGTTATGCCATCTACGCCTTATGATGCTAAGGGGCTTTTAAAGGCAGCTATTCGAAGTGACAATCCGGTTGTGTTTATTGAGCATAAGGCAACTTATGGCCAGCTTGGTGCGGTTCCTGAGGGGGAATATATCATCCCGCTCGGTGCGGCTGATATTAAGAAAGCTGGTAAGGATGTCACTATTGTTTCTTACAGCAGAATGGCGATGATCGCGGTTGAGGCGGCTAAGGAACTTGCCAACGCGGGCATAGATGCTGAAGTTATAGATATGAGAACACTTAAGCCTATGGATATTGATACTGTTGCCAAGTCGGTGAAAAAGACAGGCAGGTTGATAACGGTTAGTGAGGGTTTCTGTATGTGCGGGGCCGGCAGAGAGATTAGCGGCTCTTATATGGATTATACGTTTGCCGACGGGACAAAGGGGTTTGATTATCTTGATGCACCTCCGATCAACCTTGCTGCAGCGGATGTGCCTCCTCCAATGAGTGAGCCTTTGGAGAATGAAAGTATTCCAAGTGTGGAAAAAATTGTAGCAGCAGCTAAAGCAATCTGCTAATCTATTAGAATATAATAATATAAAAACGAAAATTAGAGGTAGATTATGGCTATGGAAGTAAAGTTGCCGCAGTTAGGACAGACCATGGAAGAAGGGACTATTGTTTCCTGTATGGTCAAGCTGGGCGATAAAATTAATAGAGGTGATATTATCTTTGAGGTCGAAACCGACAAGGCTGCCCTTGAGATGGAGTCGCCGGCACAAGGTTATGTTAAACATATTCTGGTTGAGACTGGTCAGACTATAGCTGTGGGCGAGGTTGTTTTGGTTCTTGGCGAAAAGGATGAAGAAGTTTCGATTGGCGGTTCTGGTGCGGCTGTAGAGACTAAGGCAGAGGATGAAGTTGCAGCTGAGGAGCCAGGTCAGGCAGCGGTTGCGGCTGTTGCTGATTCGGTGAAGGTTGTAAAGCTGCCGCAGTTAGGACAGACTATGGAAGAGGGAACCATTGTCGGCTGTATGATAAAACCTGGCGATGAGGTTAAACGCGGCGATGTTATCTTTGAGGTTGAGACTGACAAGGCTGCTCTTGAGATGGAGTCGCCGGCGGAAGGTTTTGTTAAGCATATTCTTGTTGATATTGGACAGACCATTTTAGTGGGCAGAGCTGTTGTGATACTGGCGGGTAAAGGTGATGATGTGCCGGGAAGTTATGCTGATTATGTAAAGGCAGGGGGCGGGGTTGAGTCTGTAGTCGTTGAAAGGCCTTGTGAGGCGAGTGCTGTTGCGGAAAAGATCGAACCTGTTAAAGCGGTTTCAGCTTCTACCGGCGGTAAGGTGATTGCTTCGCCGAGAGCTAAGAATCTTGCTAAAAAGCTTGGCGTTGATATTAGTCTGGTTAACGGCACGGGGCCCGGCGGCAGGATAATTGAGAAAGATGTCGAAGCTGCTAAGGGCAGTGCTGGCGCAGCTGCCGAGTCTTCATTTGCGGCCGGTGAAAGAATCGCTTTGAATCGGCTGCAGAAGATAACGGCGAAGAAGATGTTGCAGTCGAAGAGGGAAATACCTTGTTTCTATCTTACTGTTAAGGTTGATGTCACTGACCTGGTACATTTCAGAACGCTGCGTAATAAAAAAGCTGATATCAAAGTCTCGTACAATGATCTGATAATGAAGGCTGTTGCTGTTGGGCTTGTGAAGTTTCCGATCATGACAGGCCAGCTCGATGGCGATGCTATCAGGCTGGCTGATTCTATTGGTATCGGACTTGCGATCTCTGTTGGCGATGGTCTTGTTGCACCTATAGTGAAAGATATTGACAAGAAAGATATTGCAGCAGTTGCGGCGGCGAGTCGGGAGATAATTGAAAAAGCTCAGAATAATAAGCTTGCTCCTGCGGATGTTGAGGGCGGCTGTATTACGGTGAGCAATCTTGGGGCCTTCGGCATTGAGTCGTTTATCCCTATCGTTGTGCCTGGGCAGTGTTCGATTCTCGGCATAGGGCAGATATCAGATGTTTGTGTGCCTATTGACGACAATATAATGGTTCGCAAGATTATGAGCATGACGCTGTCTGTCGACCATAAGGTCGCGAATGGTGCTTATGCTGCACAGTTCCTTGATTTTGTCAGGAAAGTTCTTGAGGATACTGCGAATTTTCAATGATGTAAAATGCGAAGCTAAATAGCATTTATTGCCGGGGGCATAAATTTTGCCTCACCCGCCGGGGATTTTAATATAAGCCGGTTTTTACTTATACAAACACTTTTATTATTTGATGTTTTTTGTCACGTCACATTTTTTATTCGAGGTCGAGGGTTTTCATTATTTTTAGGTTTTTGTTTATGAAATCTATTCTTTGTTGTACGCAGGCGTAGGTTCTGCCTGGGTCGGCGGGGGCGTTGATTGTGTGGTCGGTTAGTTTTTCTACTGTTGTTGTTGCGACGTGCATTCTTGTGTCTGAAGATGCGTAGTAGATGTAGATGTCGCCGTTGTCTTTTTCTATCCAGCCATTAGCGAATAGTACGTTTGAGACGTCGCCAACTCTTTCTAGGCCCCTTGGGGCCATGAAGTAGCCTGCGGGTTTGTGTGTTAGCAGCCAGGGTTTTTCGAGGTCGGTCATGAAGACGTATAGAACGTAGCGCAGACCAGCGGCGCACCCTCTTACGCCATGAGCGAGGTGTAGCCAGCCTTTGTCTGTTTTAATGGGGGTTGGGCCTTGGCCGTTCTTTAGTTCTGTTATTGTGTGGTATGCACGATTATCTATGATAACTTCTTCCTTGATGACTGCGTGTTCGATGGAGTTAGTTAGTCCCCAGCCAAGGCCGTCAGCGTTGCCTGCTTCCATGAATGCTTCCTGGGGGCGAGTGTAGAATGCGTATTTGCCGTTGATGAATTCGGGGTGCAGGACAGCGTTTCTTTGCTGGGGTGAGTTTGTTTTGAGGTCGTCTAATCTTTCCCAGTTGATGAGGTCCTTTGTTCTGACGAGGCCGCATTGAGCGATTGCGGAGGAGTAGTCGCCTTTTGGTGCTTTTGGGTCCTTTCGTTCGGTGCAGAAGACGCCATAGATGTTGCCATCTTCGTGTTTTGTCAGGCGCATGTCGTAGATGTTTGTGTCTGGGTTGGATGTTTCCGGGATCACAACAGGCAGGGGCCAGAATGTGAAGTTGTCTATGCCGGTGTCGCTTTCTGCGATTGCGAAGAAGGATTTTCTGTCTACGCCTTCGACTCTTGCGACGAGGTAAAATTTACCGTTAAGTTCAATTGCACCGGAGTTTAGGACGACGTTTATGCCCATTCTTTCCATGCAGTGTGGATTTGTTTCGTGGCTCAGGTCGTATCGCCAGAAGATTGGTGTGTGTTTGTAAGTGAGGATGGGGTTTTCGTATCGCTGGTATAGGCCATTGGATTCTTCTAGCGGGAAGTTTTTTTGTTTGATGAGTTTTTTGTGCTCTTTGAAAAGGGATTTTAGTTTTTTATCGAAACTTTTTTTATCCATGTTATTTCTCCAATGTCATGTGAGCTTATTTTCTATCTCTTTGAATCGCCAGGGCAGATGCGAATGCGATGGCGGCTGTTTCGATTCTTAATATTGTGTTTGTCAGTTTTACTGGTTTTACGTTTTTTTGTTTTAGGAAGGTTTCTTCTTCGGAGGTTAAGCCTCCTTCAGGGCCTATGAAAGCGATGGTGTTTTTGCCTGCGGTTGGCAGGTCGGTTAGTGCTGGGCAGTTTTCATCGGGACAGCCTAAGAGCATTATGCTGTTTGGGTGGTCGTTGGTCAGGATGATCAGGGCTTCGGTGAGTTTTACTGGTTTGTCGATCGTTGGCAGGAAAGGGGCTTTGCATTGTTTTGCGGATTCAATAGTTATCTTTTTCCAGCGTGTGAGTATTTTTGGATTTTTGGGGAGCTTTACGGTTCGTTCAAAAATTACGGGGATGATTCGGTCTATGCCGAGCTCGGTGCATTTTGCTATCAGCCAATCGAATCGGTCGCCTTTTGCGATGCTTGTTGCGATGATAATGTTATTATTTTTTAGCTTTTTGGTAGTTTGCATGGATTCTATTTTCAGGACTGCTTTTTTGCTGTTAGCGGAGACTATGCAGGCGGAGGCGATATTGCCTCGGCCATCGAATAGCTCGGCGGGGTCGTTTGGTTTTAATCTCAGGACGGCGTAGAGGTGCCGCGGCTGGCTGTCGGTTAGTTCGACGGTCGGGGCGGTTATGTTTTCACAATAGAATCTGTGTATAACCATTTTGCTCTTTCTGATAGTCTCTTAATCAATCGCGGCGAACTGGAAGTTATCAATAATTAATTCGCCTTTGCCCTTACAGTAAATACCAATTTTAAGGCTCTTAAATCCGCCAAAGACATTGTGATGAAAACCTGAAACTTCGAGCGAATTTGGATAATGCTCCCATTTTCTGCCGTTCTGACTCAAGCTCATCGATAAATTGTAATCCTGCAAAACGATCTTTAAATATATTTTGGATTTGAATTTTTTGGCGTCAGTAAACATTCTTTTGCCCCTGTGCAGATTAAAAATATTTTCTCCGTCAAAGCCAATACCTGAATAGATCGCATTATCATAGTGGACTATTAGGCCGCATTCGATGGGGCCTTGTCTTTCGAGTTCAACGGTGGCGGCATAATTGTGTTGGCCTACAACAGCATGCAAGACCCTGATCTGGTTTTGGTGTCCTTTTAGTTTTAATTTACCATCGGCAAGTGTGAACTGGTCGGGATTAAGTATGCCTGAAAACTGCCACTGGAGATTGAGCTTGTCGCTGTTGAAATCATCTGATTCAATTTTAACGTTATTATTGTTTATAAATTTCGGCTCAACTTTAGCATCTCTTACGGTTTTGTACCAGCCGTCATTTGTCCATTCTATAGGCTCAATAAGTGTTTGGCGACCAAGCGGTAAATGCCCTTTCTCATAAGCGTGATAAACTATATACCACTGTCCGTTGAAGTCTTCAAAAATTGTGCCATGTCCCTTTGACCACCACTTTTCCTTGGAGCTGTATGTGTGAACTGTTGGGTTATAGGGGCTGTTTTCCCAGGGGCCGATAGGGTTTTTTGAACGTGCGCAGACAACCATGTGGCTTGTAGCAGGGCCAGCTGTTCCGCCCTGAGCGGTGTTAAGATAATAATAACCTTTCCTGTAGGTCAGCTTAGGTGATTCGTCACAAAAACATTCAACCACCCAGTTCTTTGGGTATTCCCAGCCGTCATAAACATCGGTCAGCTCACCATTGGTACTCAGGCCATCTTTGGAAAGCTCAATAGCTTTGCTTTGACTGACATAGAGGAATCTTTTGCCCTTGGGTGTTGCGATATGTCCCGGATCGATCAGACCCAGCTTAAGATCGATCGGCTCGGTCCATGGTCCTTTTGGATCGTCAGCTGTCACTACCCAGTTGGTTCCGTTTGCCGGATAATAGATGTAAAACTTCTTGTCGTGATAGACAATATCGGGGGCAAGAACATAGCCTCCGTATTTTTTAAGTGCGTAGCCGAGACGCTCCCAGTTTTTCAAATCCTTCGATCGCCAGACCAAAAGCCCGGGTATATAATCCCAGCTTGAATTGGTCATATAAAAATAATCACCAGCTCTTACAATGGTCGGATCAGCATAGTCGGCGTTTAGTGCGATATTGGCCCCAATATCCTTAGCTGATAAAAGGTTTGCCAATCCGAAAATAATCAAAGATATCGCGATGATCAGACTTTTAGCAGAGCTTGAGATTTTCAGGTTCGCTTTTGGCCTGATGACGACAGAGAGGTGGCGTGGCTGGTTGTCGGTTAGTTTGACAGTTGGACTGATTATGTTTTCACAATAGAATCTATGTACAACCATTTTATTCCTTTCGATAGTCTTTTTTAGAGTATCCTTAAAGGGGTGAAAATAATATATTTGGGCAGACTTGGCAATTGTAAAACTGGTTTAAAGGTTTATGATAGGAAATTAACATTAAATATTCAGGGGCAAAGTATGATTGTCGGGGTAATGACAGTGCAGATACATATGAGCGGGATAGGGTCGCTGAAGAACAAGCGTAGTATCGTTAAAAGCGTTATTGAGCGGATGCGGAACCGGTTTAATGCTTCTGTGTCGGAGGTTGGTCCTCAGGATATCAAAAACAGTGCGGTTATCGGGATTGCGGTTGTTTCTAATGAGGGTGGATTTGTCGATCGTCAGCTGGATAAGATTTTGGATTTTATGCGGGGCGATGGGCGGTTTTATATTGGGCAGATCGAGCGGGAGCAGTTTTAGTTTTATATTACGTGGTTGAAGATGAATTTTGCGCCTATGAAAATGTCTATTGCTGCGGGTGCGATGAGCAGGAGCCATCTTAGCCAATGTAGTCTGCGGTTCAAGTGTGTTATGAGGAATAGGATTGCTATTGCTATCGCGCCTAAGATGTAGATTTTTGCGGTGTAGGTGAAGATTCTTGCGTATTGAAGGCCTTGTCCAGCGAAGATGTTCTGGCATCTGGCGATGAATATTATAGTGATCAGGCATAGTGACATGAGGACGATTGATGATGTCAGTATCCATTTTTTGTCGGCGTTACCGGCGCATATGAGGCCTTGAAAGCCTTCAGCGGATAGTACGGCGCAGCACAGCAGAGCGATAGTTGACCAGATAATCGGACTGACGCAGAGGAATGGTTTTACGCAGCTTAGTATGACGGCGGCGATTAGAATCAATAGTACGGCGAATCTTTTTGCTTTTATCATCATTGAAAAGCCTATTATCAGTGCGGCGATCGGGATGTGGTATATGCCGATGACGATTAGTCTCCGTTTTATCATTACCAGGGGCAGTATCAGAGAAGGCAGGTCCTTTATGTGGAGTCTGATGTTTATTGGTATTGCGAACAGACCCATTTTTGCGGTGAGGTGGAAGAAAAGTATTATTGCGGCGAATGGCAGCAGAGCGAGGGGTATTCGGAGCCATTGGAGCTTTGCTTTTGGGCCGAAGACCGATGGGATGAAGAGCCAGGGTATTGCTGCTGCTAATAGTGAGACGGTTGGGTGGTATCTCAGCAGGCTAAGGCAAAGGGGGCCGAAGCCATAGACGGCGCCTGCGATGAGTGATGGCCCAAAGTACAGAACCCATCTTGTGCTGATCACAAAGCAGCCTGTAGAGGCGAGGATGATTGCGGCGATTGGAAAGTACTGGATGGGGGTTAGTGTTCTGAAATATGGTTGATAAAGATAACCGGCGAAGGCTGTATATATTGCGAGCGCAGTGAGAAAATGAACTATTTTTTTATTCATATAGTCTCTACTTGAGAACAACTTTCCGATTGCCAGCGGTTATTTTTCCGATCTTGTAAACTTTTTCGCCGTAGCGGGTTAGTTTTGAGATTACAGAGTCTGCGAAATCCGGAGCAACAATAAGTACAAAGCCGATTCCCATGTTGAAGACTTTGAACATTTCTTTTTCTTCAACGGGGCCTGTCTTCCGGAGGAAATTGAATATATCCGGTGTGGGCCAGGTTTTTTTGTTTATTACGGCATCGCAGTTTTTTGGGAGGACTCTTGGTACGTTGCCTGCGAGTCCGCCGCCTGTGATGTGCGCCATTGCGTGAACGATTTTT
>JAGLTN010000221.1 GCA_023135255.1 Planctomycetota bacterium | reverse complement strand
TTCATAACCTTATCGATTTTGCCATCTTCGAACCATCCGTTTATACAGCCCTTTGGGTGATGATCGCTGCATTGATAGCACTGAATCTAAATAATAAACCCCAAAATCGCGTCCCTAAAAAACTGCCGATATATATAAAAATCCTTTTGATAATTCCAATTGTAATATTGACTTTGGCTTCTCTTGTGTTTGGTTTTTATTGGCCGGTAAAAGCGGATTCTTTAGTTAAAACCACAATTGATAAGCCTTATGACTCTGCGAGGTTGTTGAAAAAAGCATCGCAGGTTGATCCCTTAAATACTATTGCTTTGTCGATGTTCGGCAAGTTTTTCATGTATCAATACAGTTCTAATCCAGCCCGAAATCCGGGCAGTTTGGCAAATGCATCGGAGAGTTTTTGCGAGGCTGCTCTGCGCGATCCAGCTGATTATAAAAATTACGAAAAACTCGTAGACATTTATGCCTTGATCGCTCGAAAAAGCCAGGGTGATTTGCGTGAAGAGAATCTTAAAATAGCTCTTGGTTATGCGGAAAAAGCTGCTGAGCTTTATCCGGGTTCTGCGAGGATAAGATTCAAATATGCCTTGGTTGCTGATCAGCTTAAAATGACAAATCTTGCGATAAGCCAATACATGAAAGCAATTGAAATAGAAGACAGCTTTGCCGGCCAATTCAAGACGATGTATCCGGGTCGGGATGTTGTCAGCAGGCTCGGCAGGGAACAGTATAATCAGGCCAAAGGCCGGGTTGAGCAGTTAATGCAGAAATAGCGGACAGTTATTCCGCTAACTGGTTCATTATGTCGTCCGGGATATCGAAATTCGCATAGACGTTCTGCACATCGTCGTGGTCCTCGAAATCTTCTATCATGTGGATGATTTTTTTAGCGGTGTCAATGTCGCTGACAGGGATGGTGTTTTGCGGAACCATTGATATTTCAGCTATCTCAGTTTCGATTGATTTTTCTTTTAAAGCGTCTTTGAGCTGATTGTAGGAATCCGGGTCGCAGGTTATTTCGTAGACTTCGCCGACGTTTTTCATATCGTCAGCGCCGGCGCCTAATGCGATTTCCATCAGGTCTTCTTCTTCGCAGGCATCAGTCTTGACAACGATGAGTCCCTTTTTGTCGAACATCCAGTGTACACAGCCGGTAGCGCCGAGGGATCCGCCACGTTTTTCGAATATCTTTTTGATTTCCGGTGCGGTTCTGTTGCGGTTGTCGGTTAACGCTTCTACCATTAGAGCGACTCCGCCTGAGGCGTAGCCTTCGTAAAGGACTTCTACATAGTCGATATTGCCAAGCTCGCCGGTACCTTTTTTGATAGCCTTTTCTATGGTATCTTTGGGCATGTTGGCTTGTTTGGCTTTATCTATTGCATATCGCAATGACAGGTTTTGCGAGGGGTCGCCGCCGCCTGCTTTAGCTGCTACGATAATAATACGAGCGATCTTGCTCCAAAGCTTGCCTCTTTTGGCGTCGTTAGCGGCCTTTTTATGTTTTATACCTGCCCAGTGCGAATGTCCTGACATATATTCTCCTGTTTTTTAGTCCTGATATTGCAAACTTCACTTGCCAGCGACGTTTATGCTGACAAATGCGAACCTGCAATATAAACGATTAGCGGAGATAATTCAACAGGTTTTTGGGTGATTTTGGGAGTGGAATTTGGTTTATTTGTGCGGATTTGGTGGGATATTTTACGCATTTGCGTAAAATGGGCGCTGAAAATTTGAGGGAGCGGGCTTTTTGCAAGTCATTTTGGCAGTTTTTTGGCTGTTTTTGGGTGGATTTGGCGAAATCGGTTTTCAAAAATTTGCCT
>JAGLTN010000220.1 GCA_023135255.1 Planctomycetota bacterium | reverse complement strand
ACAACAGGAGGACGCTTTGTGTTTCTACGCAGGTCGGCTGTTGGATGGGATGCAGCTTTTGTGCGACGGCAAAGCTCGGCTTTGTACGTAATTTGACTGCTGCTGAGATGGTTGACCAGGTAAACTTCGTAACCAAAGACGAATGTAAGACCAGCAATGTGGTTTATATGGGGATGGGTGAGCCTTTAAATAACTATGAAAACCTTATCAGGTCGATAGAGATTTTGAACTGCCAGGCTGGCAAAAAACTTGGTATGCGGCATATTACGGTCAGCACCTGCGGGATAGCTGATAGTATCGAAAGACTGGCAGAAGAACAGGTAAGACCAAGGCTTGCAGTGTCTTTGAATGCCCCTGTTGATTCGCTCAGAAGTGACATAATGCCGGTTAACAAAAAATACAAACTTAAGAATCTTTTCAAAGCTTTGAAAACGTATCAGTTTAAAACGGGTAATCGGGTCACATTTGAATATGTTATGATAAAAGGCGTTAATGATTCGAATGAAAATCTGGATCAGCTGATTCGATTGGTTAGCTCTGTTAAATGCAATATAAATCTGATAGAGTATAATCCGCATCAAGGTTGCGATTTTTTGCCGTCAAGCAGAGCAACTATGACGAATTTTGCGAAAAAACTGCGAAACTGCGGAATTGAGACTACTATCCGTCTTAAGATGGGACAAACGGTTAAAGCTGCTTGCGGCCAACTCGGTGCTGACGGGATAACAGCTGAAAAGAAACTATAAGTGAACATTTTCGCAGTCAAATGCCGAAAGTAAGGGTAACGTGTATTTATAATTTATTGCAGGATATTTAATAACGCAGGTTCTAATTTATAATTGATTGGAGGTATCTCATTATGATGCTTAGTGTATTAAGAATTTTATTTTTTGTTTTGATCATAGCAGTTTTGTTCGTGAATGTCAGCTCAGATGAGGCAGATACAAGTAATTTTATAATTATTTTAACTGTTGGGTTGGGTATAGCTTTAGGAACTTTTTTAATCGATGTTATGACGCCTAAGAAATCTCTCGCAGCTTTGGCGGGGGTGTTTTTCGGGTTGCTTGTGGGTATGCTTATAAGTTCTGCTTTTATGCCGTTGCTGATAATGATAAATGATATTTACGGAGTTGGTTTGAGCGACATCGCATTGCAGGCAATAAAATGGGTGACGGCTTTGAGCATATGCTATCTTGTTATCAGCATTGTGATGAGAACAAAAGACGATTTTCGCTTTGTTATACCTTATGTTGAATTTGCAAAACAAACAAAAGGCGCTCGCCCGCTGATACTTGATACATCCGCAATAATTGACGGCAGAATCGCTGATCTTTATAAAAGCAATCTTTTCGATGCTCCCCTGGTCGTCCCGAGATTCGTACTCAATGAATTGCAGCTGATATCGGATTCATCGGATAAGATGAAAAGACAAAGGGGCAGAAGAGGTCTGGATATTTTAAAAGCAATGCAGGAAAGCAGCACTATAGATATCGAAATTGACGATACTGTTGTTGCGGATGCTGCTGATGTTAAAGGGGTTGACCAGAAACTTGTTGTTTTCGCAAAAGCCTGTAACGGCAGGATTGGAACTACTGATTATAATCTTACCAAGGTAGCACAGGTAAGGGAGGTTGATGTTGTCAATATTAATGACCTTGCCAGTTCTCTCAAAACTATCGTCATACCGGGTGAGCAGCTTCAGGTTAAAATACTCAAAGCCGGCGAAGAGTCTGACCAGGGTGTTGGTTATCTTGACGATGGTACAATGGTTGTTGTTGAGGATGCAAGAAACAAACTTGGTAAAGAGATGGTGGTTGCAGTTACCAGCTCTTTGCAGACCTCCGCGGGCAAAATGATCTTTGGTAAATTTGAAAGATTCATGCAAGGCAATGAAAGAATCACTAGTGACAGGAGCACAAATTCCGAGTATGGGCCACGTACGTTTAGAAACAATAATAACTCTTCTGATTCGAGAGGCAGGAACTCATAGCTTTGCTAACTCTTCCAGAAGGACATTAATTATATTATCCTTTTCTGCAGTTGCAACTTTTTTGCCATGGCGGTAGATTACAGCTTTATTTTTACCGGCGCACAATGCCAAATCCGCGTCAGTTGCTTCACCCGGGCCATTAACTATGCAACCCATTACAGCTATCCGGATAGGTTTGTGTTCGTCTTTGAGGGCTTTTTTAATCTTTTTCGCAAGGGCAACAACGTTTATTTCAGTTCGGCCGCAAGTCGGACAAACTATCAACTCCGGCTGCTGTCTTTGATATAGTCCCAGCGGTATGAGGATTTTTTTCGCTATCAGGGCTTCCTGTACGGGGTTGCCCGCAACGCTTATCCTGATCGTGTCGCCGATCCCCTCCGCCAGCAATGCACCGAGCGTAACCGCCGAGGGCACTTCCGCATCTTCCGGCAAGCCCGCATGTGTAAGACCAAGGTGCATCGGGTAATCGAAACTTTCCGCTATTTTTCGATTAGTTTCTATCGTTCGCAGTGGATTTGTGCTTTTGGCACTTAGCACTATCTGGGTGAAATTCTGTTTTTCGAAGATAGCGATATATTTTTTCAGCTCTGTTACCATCAAAGCGGTTCTTTTTGCAGCGGGGATATCATCAGCTTTGAGATCTCTTATGCTGGCTTCGTTGACTCCAATTCGCATAGCGGTTTTGTGCATTTTCGCAGCATCTATAATTTTTATAATGTCTTTGGTGTTTTTTATATTGCCGGGGTTGAGTCTGATCTTGGCAGCGCCTGCCTCAATAGCTTCTATCGCCCGCGAAACGCTGAAATGTACGTCGGCAATTAACGGGATATTAACTTTATCTACTATTTTAGCAAAAGCTTCAGTATCTTTTCTTGTCGGTACCGCAAGTCGAACAAGCCGGCAACCCGCTTGGGCAAGTTGATTTATCTGTTTAACGCATTTATTTATGTTGGTTGTATGTACTTTGGTCATCGACTGGATCACGATCGGCTCCGATGAGCCTATCTTAACCGAGCCTACCTTTACTGTCGTTGTTTTCCTTCTTTTAATCATTTCAAAATTGTAACTTGTTTTTTTTCAATATCAAACTAAAATGCTTTAACCTCGTAAGTTATGTATAAACTATTTTATTTGGAGCTATTGTGGTATCAGCTGTTTTATATGCAATTGGTGCGATTTTATTCGTCTATTGGGCTGTAGGTATGATATTGTACTTTATGCAGTCTAAGTTTTTATATAAACCTGTAAAGGGCGTTGTATATACCCCTGAAGAGTTGGGGATCGAATTTGAAAATGTCAATTTAACCGCTGATGACGGCGCAGAAACAAGGGGATGGTATATACCTCCGCAGGGCAATGGATATACAATTCTTTTCTGCCATGGTAACGGCGGAAATATTATGCACCGTCTTGACACGATTAATTTATTAAGTGAAATGGGATTAGGCTTTTTCATTTTCGATTATCGAGGCTATGGTGATAGTAAAGGCAAAACAACCGAAGCGGGCACATATCTTGACGCTGGCGCCGCTTACAGATGGCTAAATAACCAAAAACAAATCCCTGAACACAGGATCGTAGTCTTTGGAAGAAGCTTAGGTGCAAGTGTTGCCGCTTATCTTGCAGGAAAGGTCAACTGCGGCGGGGTTGTACTGGAAAATGCCTTTACATCCTATATTGCGATGGGGCAGAGAATCTACCCCTACATGCCGGTCAAATGGTTTGCTAAATTTAAATACGATACTAAGAAATATTTAGAAAGTGTTTCTTGTCCGATTTTATTTTTTCATAGTAAAGATGATGAAGTTGTGCCTTACGAATTCGGCAGGGAACTTTTTGAATCAGTCGAATGTGATAAGAGATTCGTGGATCTCTTCGGAAAGCATAATAACAGTTTTTTGATATCACTTGATATATATAAAAAAGGCTGGGTAGATTTTCTCGGATATCTATACGGATTGCACTCTAAAAAGGATTAGTTTTCTATAATCTGAATATAAATAACAATTTATAAGGATTTGAAATGAATAAGATCAAGCT
Organism: Planctomycetota bacterium; assembly: GCA_023135255.1. Classification (GTDB taxonomy): domain Bacteria; phylum Planctomycetota; class Phycisphaerae; order Sedimentisphaerales; family Anaerobacaceae; genus JAGLTN01. The sequence continues at coordinate 7,265 of JAGLTN010000220.1, read as the reverse complement.
ATTTTCTTTATTGGTAATAGGTTTTATTTTGACGACGGTTGCTAACGGAAAAGCTGAAACCACAATCGAGCAGTTAAAACAAGGCTGGCAAAGCCCTGCAGCAACTTACCAGCAGCATACCAGATGGTGGTGGCCCGGCAATGCGGTTACCAAAGAAGGGATCGGTTATCAGCTTGAGCAGATGCACGAAAAAGGCATAGGCGGGGTTGAGATAATGAGCTTTATCTCTGTCTACCAAAAGGGCAACATCGATTATCTCTCTGAAGAATTTCTCGATATGCTGAAATTTGCTGTCAGCCAGGCGAAAAGGCTTGGGATGGAGGTTTCTGTTACATTTGGCCCGGGTTGGCTTTTCGGTGGTCACTGGGTTGCGGAGGCCGACAGGATAAAAGCTTTGGAGTTTACGGTTACTGATGTTGACGGAGGCAAAAAATACCAGGGATGGCTTTCAAAGGATTGGGCAAAAGGTCAGCTCGAGGCTGTCATTGCGGGCAGACTCATTGGTAAAGATAAAATAGAATATAAGTCTTTGGTGGATCTTACTGATAAAGTCAGAGAAGATTCAAAAACCAAACCAAAGTGCAGCAGTGATGGTCAAGCCGACTGGATAAGCTGGGATGTGCCGGTGGGGAACTGGCGGATAATGAATTTTCGTCTGAAGGATACGGGGCAGATCGCTTCGCATCAGAACTTTCAACCTACCAACTGGGCTGTTGACCATCTGAACAAAGACGCAATGCAAAGATACTGCGATTATCTCGGCAGCAGGCTTTATAAAGCTCTGGGAGATGAGTTTGGTAAGACAGTTGATTCGATGTTCTGTGACAGTTTTGAGCACGCAGCTTACTATCCGAAGCTGCTTTGGGGCACAGGTGTTACTGATGGATTCAAAAAATACGCAGGTTATGATATGAAGCTTTATTTGCCGGGTCTGATCTATGATATTGGTGAAATTACACCCAGGCTTCGCTATGATGTGCACAAATATCTTAACGACCTCAGTATGGAAACAATGTTCGGTGTTTTCAATGATTGGTGCGAAAAGCATAATGTAAAAGCCAGGATTCAGCCTTACGGAACTTTTGTCAGTGAAATAATAGAAGGCTCCTGCAATACCGGCAGACCCGAGACGGAATTTTGTTCGACAATCTTCTCGACAAGTCCTAACGGCAGAAAATCTGTTGCTTCGGGGGCGAGATTTTCCGGCGATAAAATATTATCCGCGGAATCTTATACCTTCCTTAATCGCGAAAGATACCGCTCAAATTTGCAGGAGATTAAAATTGCAACGGATAATTATTTAAGGGATGGCGTTACGCAAATCTATAATCATGGCTACTTCTATTCGCCTGAAAAATATGTCACTCCAACCAGAGACATCCCATGGGCAAATTTAATCAACCACCAGAATTTATGGTGGCGTTATTATGGCCAATTAACCCCATACGTCGCCCGAAGCTGTTATATGCTCAGGCAGGGCAAGTTTGTTGCGGACGTTTTGATATATAGCCCCTGCGCAACCGCTTACAGCAGAAAGGCAGTCGCGCCAGGCAGCCATAATAGTCAAAAATATGGAGATATGCCTCATTTTCTCCTATCGAATGGCTATGATTACGACCTGGTCAATGATCAGCTGCTTTGCAATTACGCTAAAGCTAAAGATGGTCAGATAATAATCAATGGAATGGATTATCGCATTCTGGTTATGCCTGATTGTGAATATGTGCCTATAAAGACGATGAAGTTCATAAAATCTTTTGTCAAAAAAGGCGGCATCGTAATAGCCTTGGAGAACACCCCTGAGTTTAGTTGCGGAATGAAAAACTATAAGAAAAACGATAAGAAGGTTAGGGAGATCGCCGCTGATATTTTTGCTGACAGCGGCAAAGGCTACTTTATTAAAGATTACAAAATTAATAGCAAACGAAACGATAATTATCAAAAAGCTAAAAAAGAATTTATAAATATTGTAAAGCAATATGTTACCCCTGCAATGTCACTTGACGGCAACAGACCAAGCACCGGCGTTACTTTTATTCAGCGCAAGATCGACGATGTCGATGTCTTCTTTGTTACCAATCAACAATCAACCAGCTATAAAGGCGGATTAACTTTTAACGTCACCGCCAAGCAACCCATGCTCTGGGATGCAATTGAAGGCAGGATCGCTGATTTTTATTGTTATAGAGATAACGGCAAAGCCACGACCATAGATATCGACCTCAATGAATGGGAGTCAATGTTCGTTGTTTTCAAGCCCGGCCAAAAACCTCTTCACCTGGTTAAGTCAGGCCTTAAACGTATAACCAGCTTAAATGAACACGAACTGACCGGCTTTGCAGATACCGCCGGTGAAGCTGAGGTTATTATCAAAAATGGTGACAACTATCTCACTGTTACTAAACAGGTTGATATTCCAGAGTCATTAGAAGTCAAAAGTAATTGGAATATTTTACTTCAGGGCTACCGTTTTGACACCATTGAAAAAACCACAGATAAACTTTTTAATCTCAGCAATGACGAGACTACCAAGTGGTTCTCCGGCAGGGCTGTCTATGAAACTGAATTTAATTTACCTGCGGATTATATAAGTTCTGATTTGCAGTTATATCTTGACCTGGGAAGTGTTGGTTGTGTTGCGGAGGTTTTCGTTAACGGCCAAAAGGCTTCCGTCGCCTGGATGAGTCCCTATAGGCTTAATGTCACTGGTATGCTTTCAAAAGGTAAAAACAAATTAAAAGTTCTGGTTACAAACACATGGAACAATTTCGTCAGAGGCCCCCGGTACGAAAAGCCTATAGAGATCCCTGAAGGTCTTCAGGGGCACTTTGGTAAAGCCGCCAGGGATGTTTTTAATAATGAAATGTATCCGTGGGATCAGAGAGAGTTGAAGATAATCGGTAAATATCCCCCGGTTTCCGGGTTGATCGGGCCGGTTAAGATTGTTGTGGAAAAACAAATAAATTTAAACTTCTAAATTTATACTGTTCAAACTACATCGCCTTGATGAGACTAAAGTTATCTTGTTTTTCAGCCGACGATAATAGTGCCGTTATTATTTATATCGGTGTTGTTTCATGGCAGTAGACCGCAGTCCGGTAACATTACGGGTTTTGAAACTTGGTGAAAGCGAGATAGTTTTTTATAAAAGCGAGATAGTTCTTCGATGTCGGATTCTGATATACATTTAGTGGATTCAAAAGATGATATTTTGTCCTTGAAATCTAATGGCAGGGAAGTTATAGGACTTGACCTCGATTTATATGGAAAGAATTTGCATTTTGACATATCCGTTGGCACAGATGCAGTCGGTCTTGAAGCAATCGTTCCGGTTGCCCGGGACATTTGTGACAAGATAACAGAAGTCGTAGTCCGAAAAAATATTGAACAAGGCGAGAGAATACCTTGTTGCCGGGGCTGTGCCAATTGCTGCAATTATCTTATTACTGCTTCATCTGCGGAGATTTTCTCTTTGGTTGAGGATATAAAAAAGCTTAACAGTTCATTTTATAAATATGTTCAGCGAAATATTCTTTTAGCCTGTCAAAAAATATTAAAAAAGAAACCGCCCGAACATTTTGATCATAACCAATTGAATGATCTTTCAGACTGGTATAAAAGTCTTAATTTGGGTTGTCCATTTCTTTTTGAGGGCGGTTGCAGTATATACGATGTCAGACCTATCTCTTGCAGAGAATATTTTATAAAGGGCTCTCCCAATGCCTGTAAAGGCAAAAGGGGATCAGCGGATGTTCTTGACATGCCTGTTTCAATCGCAAATGTTTTAAATGATTTTTGCAGCGAACTGGAAGACCAAGGCGATACATCTATTGTGCTTCCTTTATTCCAGGTCTGGGCTGATGAAAATTCTCAAAGAAAGATGAAAAAATTCCCTGCCGAATATCTGGTAAGAAAGTTTGTTGAGCTTCTTAAAAATGCAGCATCAAGAACCAGAGAAGAATCTCTCGCCTGCTGTAACTAAAATTTCCTCAGCAACCCCACAACAACAGCATCAATCCTGCAGTCTTTTGTGTATATCGGTTCGTAGTTATCATTTGCCGGCTGAAGACGCACTTGATCTTTTTCCTTATAAAACCTTTTCAGGGTAGCATTTTCGTTGTCTATGATCGCGATAACGAGCTGACCGGTATTGGCTGTTGAACCTTTTCTGCAGATAACATGGTCACCGTCATATATTCCGTCATTTATCATGCTGTCGCCGGTAACTTCAAGCGCGAACAAATCAGCTACATCCCCGAAGCTTGAGTTTATCGAAAGCGTTTCCGTATCTTCGATCGCTTCTATCGGCCTACCTGCCGCTACTTTGCCTGCTAATGGTATTGTGTTTGACTGCGAACAGTTTTCTGAATTAAGCTTTATGTTCTTAAGCAGATTTTGCGCTTTTGAAGTTATCGTCAAAGAACGTGCTTTGCCCGGCGATGTGCAAAGCAGACCTTTTTTTCGCAACTTTTCTATGTGTTCGAATGTTGTGCTTCGGCTTGTTGATGTTTGACTTGCGAGCTCGGCAATTGTCGGAGAATAACATCTGCTGCTCTGAAATGTGTTGATGGCTTTTAATATTTGCAGCTGACGAGGTGTTAGTTGCGAACAAAGCGGCTTTTTCATATTTTAGTTCCCCTGAAACTGTTTCTGTTGTTTCTGACCGATTAACTACATCGGGCGGATACTTCACAAAGTCACTTATCATATCGGATATCGTCATCAGTACCCTTGTAAGTTTATCCTGGACCGGCAGTTTGTATTGATAATTTGACGGAGGCCAATCGTAAAGATATTCTCCACCCGGGCCGAACCTGCATAGCGGGTTATCGTTGTTAATTCTGTCTTGTTCCATAATCTCATCCATTCTTGTTTTAATCTTTTCTACAAGATTTACTATCGGTTAATCAGCTGAAATAACCCTAACAAAAACCGAACAAAATTGGAGATTAGCTTAAAAAAAATATTATCAGGCTCACCGTCCTGACTGGGCCTGATAATATAGGACTTTTGCTTTGAAAAGTTTTATTATTTTTTAATTTCGTTTGACTGCTGCTGTAAATTTGCCTTTCGAGTTAATCTGGACAAAGCTTGAATTACCATCTTTCCAGAATCTGAAATCCATATCGTTACTACCATTTTTAACCGAGACACAATCTTTGCTGACAGAGCTGTCAAACCTTAATATCCCGTTTCCAAAGCCTTTGAGATGGTAGACGACAGTTTCAGCTTTGGTTTTTATATCCATCAGCTCAAAGCACGTATATTCGAGCAAAGGCCTTATCGGCTTTTCGGTGTCGAGTATCGATATACTGTGTTCGCCGCTTTTATGGTACTTTGAGGGCAGTTTTAAACTGTAGGGGATTTTCTTTTTATCGAATATCAATCCGCTTACATTTTTGGAATATGTCGGGTCTATCGAAAAGACAGAATCGGCCATGCAGATATTTTCCGCTTTGGTGATATACCCCGAAGGACAAACCGTAATTCCATGATAGTCCATAATAAACCCAAGGGAAGCAGCTCCATAAAGGTAAGGCCCAGCGGTAAAGGTCTGAGGGCGATGTCCCGATACCCTGTCAACCCTCTCCGGTATCGCACCCTTCATCGCGTAAATAACATCGCTGGGCTGATTGAGATTTATATCTTCTGCTCGTTCGGTGATTCGCTGCAGGCATATATGGGCCTTGTCAAATTGCCCCATAGCTGAATATACATAACTGGCATGTGGTCGGGCTGGGGAAAAGTATAGCTTTTTATCCAACCCGGGGAAAATCCCGTTTCGGTTGTTCAGCATGTTGTCGAGGCTTGCGAAGGCCTTTTGCGGGTCGGCTGCCTGTGGGTGCAGCGTAAACGCCCATACATAATCAAAGTAGATATCCCAGTAGTTGAAGTCTACAGGGATTTTTTCTCCATCTTCCATCTGTGCGATGCCGGGGATGTATCTTTTGTTTTTATTGTCGTAGAGATGCTGGTCAATGGACTCAGCCAGTTTGTCCGCCCGTTGCAGAAATTCATCCTTGTCCTTTTCAAGTTTCAGTTCATCAGCTATCTCGGCGAGCATTATGAAGCTGTTGTAGAGATTGTTGTTTATGTAAATGGTGTACATATACATAGGCCAGCGACCATCGATTTTCATCGCTTTGATATACGGGTTCCAGTTGGTTGCGTTTTCCCAGTCATGGGCGATCTTCATCGGAGCCTCGTTTATGTACCATTCATAATATAGACCCATTTTTCTGTCGTAGGCGGATGCATCAATAAATTCGATCGCTCCTTTGCCCAGCGAGTACCATTTTGCAAGTTGGCTGTCATCCGCCGTCAATTTCCAGTATGAATAAGCGGATAATATGCTGTAGAAAGTACCATCCTGCTGCCAGCACTGATCCTGATCCGAAGGAACAAATTGCAGGAAGCTTGTGTATTCTTTGCCTTTCCAGTTTACAGTTGTCGGATTGTTCATCAGGTATGGTGTCCATCGTTTTAGATATTGGAGGTCGCCGCAAAGAGCAGGGAATATTACGGCGTTTGCGGTGTCCCTTACCCAGATAGCAGCATAACCGCCGTCCGGAGCTGCATATATCCCTCCTGAAACAAATTGCATCGAAAGCAAAACTCTTTTGCTCATTTGGACCTGTTTGATAAGCGAACCAGGTGTGCCTTTAAGTTTGAAGTTGTCGGTCTGGCTTTGAATCCACTTCGCTGTCTGATATTTTATTTTTTTGAAGTTGGTGAAGTGGGCCGATTCGGCAATCAGTTCTTCTAACGTATCTGCCCAGAAGATAACACAGTTTTCGCAATTTGTGCTTTGGCCTTCAAACGCGATTCCGCAGAATATTTTTACATCGCCTGTTGATTTGCTTTTATACCAGAAGCCATCTTTAAATTCCGCACCATTTTTGTCAAAGTCTATTTTCATTGAGCAGTTTTTGGATGATATCAAGATGCCGGGCCCGTCGAGAATCTGAAAATCAACTGCCCCGTCAATATACCTTGCTGAGGTTACCAGCGGGTCGTAGTCTATTGAGGTAAGTGACAGATTGTAATCCAGTCCCAAAGCAGTGGAGACTTTTTGCAGCAGAGAATCTGTGGAGATTTCTATTTTCCCCAGCACATTTTGTTTTGAATAGCCTTGCCAGCCGTGATATTTAGCATTTTGGGAGGTTGGCTTAGGATGGTTTAGTATATCGAGCGTTAAATTGTCATGCTGCTCGATCGTTATCATTGCCATATAAGGATTAATAAGGATACTGGGTGTTGGCTTT
>JAGLTN010000022.1 GCA_023135255.1 Planctomycetota bacterium | reverse complement strand
TCTAACCGCTGAGCTACGGGCCCGTGCTTCTCAAGGCGGATAATCTACATCAAAGTTTCATCCATTGCAAGTAAAAATATTCGATAGTCTTTTAAAACAGCCAGTTTTGCCAACGAAAACAGTTAAAAGTTCTGCCGAATATACTTTACCGCATTATCGAATATTGTCATACCGTCATTGCCGGCTTTGCCTTTTAGGCGTGTCCAGCGTGGATGCTGGGTGCCCCTGACAAATCTTTCGGGATGCGGCATGAGCCCCATCACCCTGCCTGTAGTATCGCAGAGACCTGCGATTGACTCTGTTGAGCCATTAGGATTTATGGGGAAGCTGCCCTCATTGCCGTCAGCATCGACGTATTTGAAGGCTATATGGCCATCGGATTTTAATTTTTCCAGCGTAGCCTGGTCTTTGGTGAGGACTTTTCCCTCGCCATGAGCTATCGGCAGGTATATCTGCCGGCCAGGCTCGATGAATACACAACGGTCGGTCTGCGGGGCGAGATAAACCCAGCGGTCTTCGAACTTGCCGCTGTCATTGTAGCTGATAGTTACTGACTGCTGTTTGCCGAGAGGGTCAAGACCTGGTAAAAGGCCGGTTTTAACCAGTACCTGAAATCCGTTACATATGCCGAGGATCAGCTTGCCGTCATCGATAAACTTTTTTAAAGGCTCACAAAGATGGTGAATTATCTGGTTGCTGAGAATCTTACCGGCAGCAACATCATCGCCATAGCTAAAACCACCCGGAAAAACAATTATTTGAAACTGCTCAAGGACAGACTTGTTTTCTATTATCGCGTTTACGTGTATTGCCTGAGTTTGGGCACCAGCCAATTCAAACGCATGAACGGTTTCCATATCACAATTTATACCTGCAGCTCTTAAAACTAAAGCTTTTACCTGTGCCATTAATAAAATCCTTTTTGCTATTACCAGTTGAACGGCTTTTGCCATGCGTTTTTCAATTCGCTAAGCTGTGAATCGATCACGACCTGACCTGTATCTGTTTTAATTATGAGTTTCTTCTCACTTGTCACTTTGCCGATCTGACCAAACGGCAAGTTCAGCATAAGTTTTGCAAATGCGTCAAATTTATCAAGCTCAACTTCGACGATGTAACGTGAATTTGATTCGCTGAATAACTGCTGCCCGGTTGAGTTGCAATCACCATCTTTCGGCAAACCTCTGAGGTCGGCCTGGATTCCTAAACCACCGGCAAATGCCATCTCCGCCAACGCAACAGCCAATCCGCCTTCACTGCAATCATGACAACTTTCGACCAGACCTTGCTCGATCGCCTGATTGACATGTTTTGCTATCTTTGGAGCCAGCTCAAGATCAACAGTGGGAACATTACAACCAAGCTGACCATTTACTTTGTAATAATGAGAACCGCCAAGCTCATTTTTGGTCACACCGACCATGAAGATAACGTTATTTTCTTTTTTAACGTCCATCGTTACGCACTTATTGACATCGTTTACAATGCTCATCGCACTTATCAATAGTGTCGGCGGGATGATTATCTGTGAGCCGTCATCGCAAACAAATTCGTTGTTGAGTGAATCTTTACCGGAGATGAAAGGAGCTTGATAAGCCATAGCACCGTCATAACAAGCTTGTGCAGCACGAACTAAAGAGCCGAAAGTTTTTTCTCTTGTGCAATTGCCCCAGCAGAAATTATCCAGCAATGCAATCCTGTCAAAACGTCCACCAACACAGATAAGGTTTCTTACTGCTTCATCGATCCCCGACATTGCCATCCAGTATGGGTCGATGTCACCGTACATCGGGTTCATTCCGCAACTAATGGCAA